>CAZRWG010000213.1:0-3156 GCA_964603805.1 uncultured Thermoplasmata archaeon | reverse complement strand
TCTAGGCACATATCTTTGATTATATTTTCGGAGTAGACTACGATATGATCCGCTAAGTATAAACTGCTCGATACCAACAATCGTATAGGAAGAGCCAAAAGTTTACTTTCTGCTCTTATACTCTTTATATCTGAGCCGGAGAGAAGTATGTTAACATTATTTTTTCTCAATTTTGCAACTAGGATCGCAGGGAGTAGTACGGGTCCGCCGACAAAAAATAAAAAATTGGAAATTTTCGATGGAGCTTTAGCCACACCGATCGCTATTTTTAACTGAAGGAGGATATATGCGAGTATTCTCGAAGGTAAGTTTTCTTTAGGGGTATGTTCGATTCCATATAAGGCAACCCTCCTATCATCTCCGAATTTGTCGATAGCTACATTACCACTCACTAGATGAACCTTTCCTTTTAAGTCGCAGATAATCTCCACCATGTCAGAAAGAGGAACAATTCCAGATTCGCTTACTGGAAGAGAGACTAAACAAATCTCTTCATCATCTTTCATCTTTCTTCACCTCGTACAAAAGTTGTTCCAGCTTTGAGATGATATATTCAAATGAAAATCTATCGTAAGTGTTTTTATCCTTTTTCGATTCTATGTCCTCTGTCAAAACATCCGGGATGTCTTCAACCTTTTCTACTAAATGAAGATTAGGTGATTTTACTTCTTCTGTTATACCGACTTCTGTAGAGATAACCGGCCTGTTCAATATCAGCGCTTCGATTATAACGTTGGAAAACGTCTCAGTCAATGAAGGTAGAAGTAAAAAATCACAAGCACTGATAACTTTTAGCGTCTCTTCGTGTTCCTTTTTACCGAGAAAAACTAAATTCTCTTCGATCCCCTTTTCAGATGCTGATTTTTGAATATTTTCTCGTTCGGGCCCATCTCCTATGATTATTAGTTTGAATTTTGAGTCTAAACGAGAAAGTTCAGATACCATCTCTGCAACGTTTTTAACAGGATATAGAGAACCAACGAACAGTAGAAATTTCTCCTCAGTTGATATCCCAAGGATTTTTCTAATTTTCTTCTCGTCAGTATCTTTACCTATATTTCTGATCTTATTAACTGCAAAAGGATTGTGAAGGATTTCCATATCCGCGGTAGAAATACCCTTCAACTTTTTCTTTGTATCGAGACTAGGACATAATACAACATCGTGTTTTCCTAACTTCAAAGTTAAAACTTCTAAAGTAAAATTGATCAATGCAGTTATAGGGTGCGTCATTTTGAACCAGACTTTCCCACCATAACTTCTAACATTTGTTATCGACGGGATTGATTCTTTGTGTGCTGTCCAAGTAGATGATATAGTTGGGATATATGCCAAGTTGATTATCACATCAAAATCTCCCTTCTCGAGAAAGTCTTTCAAAAATGGATATAACTTTAAAGAGAATCTGAGACGTTTCGACTGCTGATATAGATTTTGTAAAAATCCTTTTTCTACCTCACTCCCACTAGAGAACGGTCTTATTATTTTTATCCCATCTATAACTTCGCTAGTTTCTGTCTCTGATGTCTTACTAGTTATTACTGTTATATCGTGTCCCTTTTCGTTCAATCCCTTGACCTGTTTCCATAGGGTCAACTGGCCTCCCCCCAGAACAGGATAGAAATACTCAGAGATGAACAGTATATCCAATCTACCACTAAAAAAGGAAAATCGGAAGGATATTATTTAATTTATGCATCGATAGAATATATATTCTTTATTACCTCTCAAGAGTCATAAATTTTCTGCAACATCCTCAACAATATCCATAGCCTTCTCTATATTTTCTGTAGAATTCGCGTAAGAGAGCCTCAAATGGCCTTCTCCAGTAGGGCCGAAAGCGGTCCCGGGAGTAACTATAACACCTTCATCTAAAAGCTCCATAGCGAGTTCTTTAGATGTTAGATCAAAGTCGAAGGATGGGAAAACATAGAAAGCGCCTTTCGGTTTCAAGCACTCAAATCCAGAGATATCGTTCAAGCGATCGACGATTATATCTCTTCTTTCACGGAAGGTCTCAGTCATATTATCTACAAAATCTAACTCATTTTTCAAAGCGTGGAGAACTGCATGTTGGGTTGCGGTAGGAGGACACGCTATATTGTAATAATTTACCTTACCGAGTTCTTCCACCCAGTCTTTTCGGGTTATAGTATAACCGACCCGCCAACCGGTCATCGCAAATACCTTGGAGAAAGAGTTAATCATTATCACATTTTCATAATCACCTAAGAAGGACACGTGTTCACCTTTGTATATCATCTTTTCATAGACTTCGTCTGAGATTATCAGAAGATCATTTTCTTCCGCCCAACTGACTATCTTTCTTACTTCCTCTTCAGGGAAAACTCCTCCGGTAGGATTCGAGGGAGAATTCACTATTATAGCTTTTGTCTTTGGGGTCTTTCTTTTCTCTAGATCTTCGATCTGAGGAACAAAATCATATCTTTGTTCAACCGGGTAAGGAACAGGTTTACCTCCAGCCAACTTTATCTGAGAATCGTAGAGTACAAAACCGGGTTCGGGATAAAGGACTTCTTCTTCCTCTTCGATTATTGACTCCGTAGTTATTCGAAAAGCTTGAGTCGCACCAACGTGCATCAATACGTTCTCTTTATCGAGACCTGACTTATACCTAGAGTAGTCGTTCGCTATCGCTTCTCGTAGTTCTCCCAATCCATAAGTTGAACCATAACCGTTGTGACCATCTCGCATCGCCTGATAATAAGCCGCTATAGCTCCTTCAGGTGGCTGAAAATCGGGTTGGCCAAGGCCCAAGTTGATAGTATCCTCATCGGCCATCTCGAACATCTTTCTGATACCACTCAACTCCACATCCCTAACCTTTTGAGAAATCATTGTGAACTGACAACTCCTTCTTATATTAAATTTTTATCGTCTATTCTTTCAAAACAACGGGATTGACAATATTTTCAGGTTCCTTACCTTCCAATACTGCGATTATATTTTCTGCCGCCATCACGGCCATCCCTTCCCTAGCTTTGTAGCTAGCACTTCCTAGGTGAGGTGTGAGAACAACATTTTCCAGTTCGTAATATCCGGGATTAGCTCCGTGAGGCTCGTCCGCATATACGTCGATACCAGCACCTGCTATTCCGTCTTTTTTCAGAACCTCTATCAATGCTTCTTCATCAA
>CAZRWG010000212.1:0-3164 GCA_964603805.1 uncultured Thermoplasmata archaeon | reverse complement strand
TTTCCTGAAGATAAGGACTCCTCGTATTTACTTTTGAACTCATAGAACTCAGTTGTTTTTTGGGGGATGTGGTCTACATAATCGTCTGCCTTTCGAACGAAACTGTACAGTATAGAAACGTCTCTCCGAATATCTTTAGGAAAAAACATACTACTGTAATAGTATGTCTTACCTCCTTTTTTGAATATCTTCTTCATCAGCTCGAAATTTACATCCACGATTTTTCACCTCAATATTCTTCATCGATATTGTTAGCTACAATTTGGGCTGAGATCAAGGTCATAGGTACTCCAATTCCAGGATGAGTATACTGTCCAGTATAATACAAGTTGTCAACTTTCTTGCTTTTATGTCTTGGTCGCCAAAATGCTGTTTGACGCAAAGTATGCACGAGGCTCAAAGCTGTGCCTTTATAGGCGTTGTAATCTTCTCGGAAATCATTGACTGCGAAGATACGTCTAGTTACTTCGTGTTCTCTTATATTTTCACCGACCTTATTTTCTAGATCGTCAATTATCTTGTTGTAGAATCTTTCTCTATCCTCTTCTGTATCTTTTAATCCTGGAGCTAGTGGGACTAGGATAAATAGAGTTTGTGAACCATCCGGGGCCATCTCTGGTACGGTCTTCGAAGGAACGTTGACATAATAAGAGGGATCTTTAGGCCATTCGGGATTTTTAGAATCGAATATCTCGTCGAAGTTCTCACCCCAATCTTTGTCCAAAAACAGAGTATGATGCTCTAGTTCTTCTATCTGTTTATCGATACCAACGTAGGCTACGAATGCTGAAGGCGCGAAATCTTTCTTCTCCCAGAATTTCTTATCATAAGTCCTATGTTCTTTGTCCAATAAGTCTAGTTCTGAGTGTGGATAATCTGCGTTCACCACCACTAGATCAGTGTAATATCCGCCGTGGTTAGTTTTTACTACCTTTGCTTTACCATCGTCTATTTCTATCTTTTCGACTTCATGGTTCATTTTGAATTCCGCCCCGTTTTCCTCTGCGATCTCTTTTATCGAATCAACGATAGCTATCATGCCACCATCTGGAAACCAAACTCCTTTTATGAAATCTACATAGGACATGAGTTGATAGATGGCAGGAGTTATCTTTGGAGAACCTCCTAAAAATCCGATAGAATACTCCAATATCTTCCTAGCTTCCTCACTATCGAACTTTTTAGTTACAAGACTATCTAAGCTCCTGAGTATATCAAGTTTTGAACCTCCACTCAACAATTTAAGATTGAAGAAGTCTAAGATCGAATCGTAATCTTCGTATATCATTCCGTCCATCGCCAAGTTGTATTTCTTTTTAGCCTCTTTTAGATAGTTTTCTAATTTCTCGCCGCCGTTTTCTTCAAAACTGTCGAACAGTTCGTAGTTTTTTTCCATATCAGCGTGAACATCTATTATTCTCTCATCGCTCAAGAATATCCTGTAAGATGGATCTAATCTATTGAGTCCGAAAAAATCCTGTGGCTTTTTATCAAAGTTTTCATAAAACTCTTCAAAAACATCCGGCATCAGATACCAAGAGGGGCCCATATCGAATTGAAATCCTTTATCTTTATGTACTCGAGCTCTTCCACCAATTTGATCGTTCTTTTCGAAAACTGTCACATCGTGGCCACTCTTAGCTAACAACGCCGCAGTAGCTAACCCTCCAAAGCCTGCTCCAACGATACTTATCTTCACATAATCACCTTCCTATGAGGATATAAGTATATTCGAAAATAAAAAGTTTTCGTTTCGAACTAGAATCTATGCGATTCGGAAATATTTTGTCAGTTATTTGTGAATATTATTTAATATTTCATACAGGTTTTTTCGATAGATGTTAAAAGCCCAAGTAAAAACATCAATATAATATTATCTAGCGGAACGAAAAAGATAGCAAGACTAATTATTCCAAGGTTTTGTCGTAAAAAATATAAACTTGTAATTTTCTATATCTTCAGTGTTTGAGGAGGACATCATTTGGATAATAAGAATCAGATTAAATTTGTAAGCGTCTTTTTAGTCATTATAATTCTATTGCTGTCCTTTCCGATCTCCAGCGCTACTAGAGGCAGTGGAGTATGGTCGTGGAGCAATCCGATGTATGTTGATGTGGAAGATGATGGAGAAATAGAGATAACTTCACCATATAATGGAAATTACGATTATCGACATAAAGTTCAACTTCATACTCATACAACCGATAGTGACGGCTCTTTCAGACCATCAGACATCATGAGCTTCCATGAAGATGAGGACTATCTTGCGGTGGCGATAACGGACCACGACTTAGAGCGTTGGGAAGCTAGCCTGGAAGATCCAGGAGGTCATGACATCATCCATATACCGGGTGTGGAATACACTAGAGGTTATCATATGCTAGGTTTGGGTATCGAAAATATGGTTCATAGAGGAGAGGATAGAAGACAAGAACAGATAGACCAGGCGAAAGAAGAAAATGGTCTAACTTTTTGGGCTCATCCGAACACTGTTAAACCGATACCCTATTCTGCTTACGAAGAATATGATGGATGGGACGGGATTGAGATATTCACTTCGAATGCCTACAGTCTAGCTGAAGATCATGCTGACTATATATTGACCGAGACCGAACAAAGGCCTCTATTGATAGCCTCTTCAGACACTCATTATAGAGTTCAGGAAGGTGGATGGATCAATATAGTTTCGGATAGATGTGAAGAAAACATGGGCTATGGAGATGTGATGAATGCTATTGAAAGGGGCGAATTTTTCGCTGTTGGAGGATGGCCTCATGTCCATTCAACTCCTGCAGAGATGGATATATTCGTCGAAAACAAAACCATTCACGTAGAAACGGATAAGGAAGCGGATATAGAATTCATCACGAATCAAAAGAACTACTATCTTGATGGAGAGGATTACGTTTCAGTTGAAAGGAGCACGACTTCAGCCAATTATACTGTAGACGAAAATGACACCTACGTTAGGATTAAAGCGACCGTTCATCGAAGCAGATTGAACATCCTGTTAACTTCTATGCCTATTTTCGTTCTGGTTCCAACATTGTTCATAATCTTAATGCCATCTAAAGTCGAAGACAAAATATTTGTACTTTATCGACGTTTAGACAGGATGAGATAGATCTTTGGATGTGATGAAAAGAGTGATATGATGGAAAGAC
>CAZRWG010000211.1:0-3171 GCA_964603805.1 uncultured Thermoplasmata archaeon | reverse complement strand
AATGATCTTTTTCGATTTCGACCATCTCCGGTTTCGCGGTTTTACACTCTTCAGATTGGTTTGGACATCTTGGATGGAATCTACAGCCGGAGGGAGGTTCGATATAATCAGGTGTTTGGCCTGCTATACCTTCTGAGAAACCTCCTCCAGTAAGTTTAGGAGTGGATTCTATCAGTCCTCTAGTGTATGGGTGGATAGGATTATTAAATATCTTCTCGGTTATGGCCGTCTCGACGACCGTACCACCATAAAAGACATAGATTCTATCTACGAACTTTTTGACCAATCCTAGCGCCTGTGAAACCAATATAGCAGAGAAATTCATTTCATCAAGTATTCTTCCAATCAAACGTAGGACCTGATTCTGTATTGTGACATCCAGATTAGTCGTAGGCTCATCAGCTATCAACAGAGCTTTTGGAGCAGCTAAACTCATAGCGATACAGACCCTCTGTCTCATACCACCGCTCAACTGAAAAGGATAGCTGTCATAGACTCGTTCAGGATCGGCTAATGCAACCGAATTGAACAATTTGATCGTTTCCTCTTTGAAATCTAAATCTTCGCCATCTTCTCGAGAATATTTCAAGATGTCTTTCATCTGAGTTTTCACTTTGAATAATGGATTTAACGAAGCTGTAGGATCCTGTGGTATCATACTCACGTATCTTCTTCTCAATTTGACAAGGTCCTTTTTATTCATCTTTAAAACATCGTTTCCTCTAAAGTTCACTTCGCCGCTCTTTATAACCGCATTGTCTGCCAGGATCTGGTTTATTGTTTTCATAGTAGTCGTTTTTCCACACCCAGATTCGCCTATAACTCCTACAGTTTCATTTCTATTCACTTCTAGATTTAGATCATAGAGAACGCTAGTTACACCTCTGTAGGTTTTATATCCTACGTTGAGATCTTTTATATCCAATAATTTTTCGGGCATCAGGATCCACCCCCTGACTCTTCAAACGCATCTTGTATACCGTCGCCAAGCAGGTTAAAGCCCAGTATTATGAAAGAAATAGCCATCGCCGGAAAGATACTCACCCACCACTGATGTGCTAAATAATCACTACCGCCTGCTACCATGGTACCGAGATCAGGTGTAGGTGGCTGAGCACCAAGCCCAACAAAACTGAGCGATGCACCGATGATTATTACCCATCCAGCATCTAGAGTCATCTTCGTGAGTATAGGACCAGTACAGTTCGGCAGTAGTTCTGAGAACATTATGTGGAGCTTACTATCACCCATTATCTCTGCGGACTTAACGAACTCCTCATTAACGAGAGAGGATACGTTGTTGTAAGCTATCCGAGCATACCACGGCCACCACATCAAAGATATCGCCATCATAGCATAGAAAGGTTCGGGTTCTAGCATAGCCGTGATACTCAAAGCGAGTACTAAAGGTGGAACCGCGATAAAAATGTCAGATATTCTCATGAGTAAAGTATCGACCCAAGTATCTTTATGGTATCCTGCTACAAGACCTACCACAACTCCGCTAGGCACAACTAACGAAAGAACGACGAAGGCCATCCTGATCGAGTATCTAAATCCGAGTATAGTTCTTGTCAACACGTCTCTCCCGTAGTTATCAGTCCCTAAAGGATAACTCCAATTTGTAAAGGGTTCTATAAATCTGTCAGGATAGTTCCGAAAATGACCACCGTGTTCTGGGTAGGGAACAATGTATTCCCCGAAGACGGCTAAAAATATCGATATGATCGTTATAGCTAAGCCAACAAGTGATAAGGGATTTCTTGAAAATCTATACCATCTTCTTTTCAGAGCGTCCTTCCACGGGGATTCTTCTCTCTCTTCAAAAATTTCTTCTACTTTTTCTTCTACTTTCTCTTCGTCTTCTTCGAAACCTTCTTTATCTTCATTGTGTTCTTCAGCCATATTTATCAGCTCCCCGAGTATCTTATCCTAGGATCGATATATGCTACAAGTGTATCTACAACAATGTTGATTATAGCAAACATTATGCCGATTATCATAACGGTAGCCACAATTGTGTTAAGATCACTTGAGAGCATTGCATTGATCGCATGCCTGGAAAAACCAGGCCATCTAAAAACCATTTCAACTAAAAATGCGTTTCCAAGCATCATAGCTATCTGCATACCTAAAACAGTGACACCTGGTATGATAGACGGCCTCAACAGATATTTGAATCTGATCGTTCGTTCGGGCAGACCAAAACCTCTCGCCATTGAGATGTACTCTTTTTGATTGATGGTAATCATCCCAGACCTTATCATCCTAGCTACCTGGGCCATACCTGGTATGGCTAATGCGACAGCCGGTAACGTAGCATGATGAACGAAATTTATAAAGGTATTAATATGACCGTCTAGGAGCGCATCTAATCCCAAAAAGCCGGTTCTCTCTGTAGGTACTGGGAAACCTCGCGTTAGGGCGCCGGTGCCGGGAAACCATCCAAGTCGATGAGCGAGTACGAGTTGAAAAATGAGAGCGAAGACGAAAGCTGGTATAGAAACGCCTATGTAGGAAAATATTCTGGTTATGTGATCCTGCCACTTATTTATATTCGAACCTGCAAATATCCCCAAAAGGAATGAACCGACAATCTGTATGAGCGATGCATAGAAGATCAATTCTAATGTTCTTGGAAGATATCTCTTGACATCTGTTGTAACACTTCTTCTAGTCACGATAGAAAATCCTAACTCGCCCTGAAAGACCCTTCTCAGCCAAATAAAGTATTGAGTGTAGATCGGTCTATCTAATGCTAGACTCCTTCGTAATTCTTCAACCACACTTTCCGGAGTTCGAGGATCGACCATCATCCTGATAGGATCTCCAGGTATGATCCTTCCAAAGTAAAAGATGAACATCGACAATCCAATTAATGAGATTACAGCCCAAAATAGCCTTTTTCCGATATATTTTTTCATATCCATTGAACTCAACTCCTGATATTAAATAAAGAAATAATTAAGTCTTAGTTGAAGGTTTTTCCCTCCAACTAAGTTTTTGGGGTCTGGTTTTGTTTTCACCGTTCATCATGTGGAAGCACTTCTATCATTCTCGCATCTATATTATATCCTATGGTAGGTACCGCGTACTCTTCAGGATTTTCAGCATGTGGCCATGTCACGTAGTCTTGATACGCATGCCTTGAAAACTGAGTGTGCAAGAACA
>CAZRWG010000210.1:0-3178 GCA_964603805.1 uncultured Thermoplasmata archaeon | reverse complement strand
GAGGAAGAGGTTGAGACTGTGTTGGATTCTTTGGATACTCCTGAGGAAGAGAAGGAGGATATAATGGAGAAGTTTAGGGAAGTTTCTTAACTCTTTGATTGTATTATAGGGGATTAAGATGTCTGATGAGATTTCTGTGGGGGATCGTGTTCGGGTTCAAGGGAAGATTGGGGATGTAGTTAAAGTTGAGGATCATGAGGATTCTAAATGTTTTCATGTTGTTCTTGAGGAGGGTGGAAGGAAGAGGTATTTCGATACCGTTACCAATATAGAGAAGGTTGTGGATCCTTTTGATCAACTTTTGAATGGAAGCTTTGATCCAAAATGGAAATTTGATCTGTTGACTCAGGCTACTGAACTATCCTTAGCTTTTGAATACGATCAATTGCTGTCTCTCTCTAATTCAAGGATTAATCTAGAACCCTATCAGGTAGAATGTGTTCATAAAGTTGTCAATGCCCCCAAACAGAGGTTTTTGATAGCTGATGATGTCGGCCTTGGTAAGACGATAGAAGCAGGCATGATCTTAAAGGAGCTTGATGCCAGAGATAGAGCCGATAGAGTCTTAATTGTTTCTCCGGCACCTCTAGCCTATCAATGGAAACGAGAACTATCTGAAAAGTTCGATTACAACTTCTGGGTGTATGACTCTGACCGGGTAAAAAATATAAAGAGAAATATATCCAAAAGGAAGTCGCCGTGGGAGTACAATGATAAGATTATAACCAGTGTTGATTATGCAAAGCAAGATCACGTCAAGCCTATGCTAAGGGATATTTACTGGGATCTAATTATCTTTGATGAAGCTCATAAGCTCTCAAAAACAGAAGACAAGACAACACAGAGATACAAACTCGGTAAGATGCTCTCAGATAACTGCGAAAATCTTTTGCTCCTGACAGCAACGCCACATAATGGTGATAGGTATAGGTTCTGGAAGTTCATTCAGTTGATTGATAAATATATCTTTTCTGATCCGTCCGACATAACATCGGAGAAGTTGAAAGATGTTATGATCCGGAGGGGCAAAAATAGAATCCTAAATGAAGATGGTGAAAAGGTCTTCAAACCAAGGAACATTGATGCTTTGCCTGTTGAATTTACTGACGAAGAGATGAATCTCTACAATAAAGTAACCCAATACGTGAAAAATACCTACAACAGAGCCAAAAAGCAGAACAACCGTGCTGTTGGCTTTGCAATGGTCATACTTCAGAAAAGAATGGTGAGCAGCGTAGAGGCAATCTATTCCTCCCTCAAGAGACGGATGAAGTCCCTAAAGAAAGAACATGAAGAGATAACTGAAGAAGAAACAAAAAAATATGAGGACTATGTAGAGGACCCAGATACGTTGGATTCGGAAGAAAGGGAAGAATTAGAAGAAAAAATAATGGAGAATGCTTCTTACAAGGACCCTGAACTCCTTAAAAAGGAAATAGAGAGATTGGAAGAACTTGTCGAAGAAGCTTCTAAGTTAACTGAGGGTGGCCCCGATAGCAAAGGGAATAAGCTCAGAGAAATGGTAGAAAATATCTTCAATGAGGATCCAGATGAGAGGGTTCTTATTTTCACAGAGTACAAGGATACTCTCAACTATTTACGAGATACCGTCCTAGAAGAATTCGAAGACGATATAACAGAAATACATGGTGATGTTCCTATGAAGCTTAGGGAGAGCAGGGAAAATCTCTTCAGAGATGGAGAGAAAAAGATAATGCTAGCAACTGATGCTGCCGGCGAAGGAATAAACCTCCAGTTTTGTCATATAATGTTCAACTATGATCTCCCATGGAACCCCAACAGAATAGATCAGAGGATAGGCAGGCTTCATAGGTATGGACAGGATAAAGAAGTTCAAGTTTACCACCTATTAGCCGAAGATACAAGGGAAGGTCAAATTTTTGAGAGGCTCAATAGTAAGGTAGAGACTATAGAGGAAGATTTGGGGCAGATGTCAGATGTCCTTGGTTCTCTCTTAGAGGACTTTGACTTACAAGAACACATAATGGAGACTGTATCCGAAAACGAGTCTGTAGAATCTGTGGATAAAAAAATGGATGAGGTGATAAATGAAAGAAAAAAGATGATAGAGAAGTCTGAAGATCTATTGATGAACTTGCGGAAGTTTGATCTCGAAAAGTCGTTAGAAATAATGGACAAAAGCGAGGAAATTACCCTTTCTAATGAAGATATAGAAGACTTTGTCCGCTTATTTTTCAAAAAGTTTGATGGAAGAATAGAAAATACTCGATACAAAAAACAGTATAGATTATATCCACCTGAAGAAGTTACTTCGCCTGAAGTTCCTAAGAAAATAGAAAGGGCGACCTTTGACAAGGAAATTGCAAAAAAATATGATCCCGAAGAATGTGAATTCATAGCCTTTGGGCATCCTCTCTTAGATAATATAATAAACTTCTGTTCGGAAAGAGACGTAAATATAGGTGGATCAACTACCAGAAAGAGGATACAGCATGAAGAAGTTGATCAAGGCATCGGTGCCCAATTTAACTGGAAAGTATTGGTCATAAATAAACAGGGAGAGACTGTAAAGGAAAAATTGATAAAGGTTCTCATAGATTCCCAAGGGAGAATTATAGATGAAGATCTTTTAGAGGAAGAAGAACAGCTTCAAGAAGAGATTAATACACCCCATGAAAAGTTATCTGAATATAAAGAAAAGTCATTTGAATATGCAAAGGATAAGGCTGACTCTATCTTGAAGAACGAAAAAGAAAGAAGAGAAAAGAGATACAAGACAAAGAAAAAAGAAATAGAGAAATACTTCAAGCCTAGGATAACAAAAGCAAAAGACGAGTTAAGTGAGGCAAAAGAAGCATCTGAAGAGGAAGATCTAAGGGAAGCGAACATAGGAAAAGCTAAGAAAAAATTAGAAAGATTCAAGGAGGAAAAAGAGAAACAGCTTGAAGAAGAGGAAAAGAAAAAAGAACTGGTAGCCGAAGCCCCTGAACTACTGAATTGTTCTATAGTCAAATTCGCTAAGTAATTTTTATTTTAACCTACTTCTAAGATTATGTCGAAATTCTGTGCCACCACGCGACTACTCTGATATACGCTCTTTTCGATTTTTGCCTTCGGGCCCAGTAATTTTATAAATAATCCTACGATAAGTAAAATTGAGTGCCCCCATGAGAATTCTAGTTGATACAAATTTTTT
>CAZRWG010000209.1:0-3180 GCA_964603805.1 uncultured Thermoplasmata archaeon | reverse complement strand
CGATCGACATGATGATGATCGCAGGTATAATATTGATCATAATCATAATCCTAGCAATAATTGGATACATGATGAAAGGCGGTAAAGAAGAGGAAGAGATGGTCGTTGAGGAAGAGGAAGAAGAGATGTTCGGTGAAGAAGAACTAGGTGAAGAAGAGGAAGAGGAACTATTCGGTGAAGAAGAGGAAGAAGAAGTCGTTGAGGAAGAAGAAGAACTATTCGGTGAAGAGGAAGAGACAACCATGGAAGAAGAGGACGAGATATTCGAGGAGCCCGAGGAAACAGAGGAAGATCTCTTTGAGGAAGAAGAAGAGGAACTATAAACGAGAAAACCAAAAAACTCCAAAAAAACCTTTCTTTCTTTTAATTTGTTTTTTTAGATTCTTTTATTTTACCAAAAGATAAATAATGTACATTCTTTCCTTATCTCTGTATGTTCGGTAAGAGAACTTTAACAACATTTGGGGTATTAATAGTTGTATTACTTCTAATCACCTTTACTTTACCTTCATTTATTTACCCGGCTGAAGGTTCTTTAGCAGAGTCTTCATGGCCGAAATTTAGAGGAGATCTTCGTAATACTGGTAGAAATGAAAATGCGGAACGTGAGGTCTCTAACGAGACTGTATGGGCTTTTGAAACCGACCGTTATATCGATGCCTCTCCTACTATAGGTCCGGATGGAACAGTATACATAGGATCTTATGACGGTAATCTTTACGCTATTGCACCTGACGGCTCAGAAAAATGGACTTTCCAAACTGACTCTACTATATCTTCCGCGGCCGCCATCGCTGATGATGGAACTATTTATTTTGGTACTAATGATGGACAATTTTATTCTCTAGAATCGAATGGAAGAAAAAATTGGATGATTGAAGAACCTTTCAAGGGAGGAATAATCTCATCACCGGTGATCCGAGAGAACGGTTCTGTTTTGGTAAGTGCTCAAGACATGTATTCTTTCTATCCGAACGGTACAATGCAGTGGCATTTTTCCATTGAAAGACCAGGTAGAATAATTTCCACTCCTGCAGTGGATGGAGAAGGTAACATTTATTTTGGTTTTCACGGAAGTATAATGGACGTACAATGGGGAGAATTGATCGCTTTAGATTCCAACGGTTCAGAGATTTGGAATTTTGAAGTCCCTGGTACAGATAATCAGGTCCTTTCATCTCCTGCAATAGGCGATGACGGCACTATCTACTTCGGATCTTATGATAATAAGTTGTATGCACTTGATGATACGGGGTCAAGGCTTTGGGAATATGAGGCCGAGGACAATATTTACTCATCTCCTGCCATAGGGCCTGAAGGAACTATTTACGTCGGCTCTCAAGATAATAATTTATATGCAATAGATCCAGATGGGAATGAAGAATGGCGTTTCGAGTCGGGAGGTTTAATACTCTCTTCTCCTGCCATAGGGCCTGAAGGGATGATTTACTTTGGATCTTTCGATAATCATATTTATTCCCTTTATCCTAACGGGACGGAACGATGGAGAATTGAGACAGGGGACAGTATCTTTTCATCTCCAGCCCTTGGACCTAATGGTGATCTTTACATCGCTTCATTGGACCAAAATCTCTATGCAATAGGAGAGGAAAGGGAAGTAGAAAAGAGTATTGGCTATCAAACCGTTCTGCCGATAGTGATTGTTTTGATCCTTATTATGGGTCTTGTTCCGGAAAAGAAGAAAAAGAAAGACTAGTGATCACATTAAAAGATACTCTTAAAACCATTTTTCTTTGTGATGATGTAATCTATTCTATGTAATATTTTTTCTAGTAGCGATATTAATAAAATCTATTCACAAATTTCAGATTCAACATGGTCTATCAAAAATTTTAAAGCTGACCAATTTAATTATAGAACAGATAATAATGGACTACATGTGGCAGATGTTGGGATTGTATCTTATCTATTATCTTATCTTACCGGCCGGACTTATTTATTTCATATGGAAGATTTGGCAAAAAAAAGATCAACTTCAAGGATTAGCTGATTTTGGAAGTAAAAAGAAGACAATACCCGAACTCAAGAAAAGAATAGGGGAGATGGAAAGACTCCAGGTTTTCATAATCATATTTCTTCTCCTCTTTGTGCCCGTGAGTAATTTGGTCTCTTATCAGGTGCTGGAGCTAAGCATGGAATACGATCATATGCCTGTTGGAGGTTTTGGTCAATCCATTGAATATCGACAGTTGAAAAGAAAACT
Organism: uncultured Thermoplasmata archaeon; assembly: GCA_964603805.1. Taxonomy (GTDB): domain Archaea; phylum Thermoplasmatota; class Thermoplasmata; order Halarchaeoplasmatales; family Halarchaeoplasmataceae; genus Natronoplasma. The sequence continues at coordinate 956 of CAZRWG010000209.1, read as the reverse complement.
AGGCCCCTCCTATGATTCTGACTCTATAATATCTCATATGGAAACAGATGATACCAGCTGGTTCATAGAGGATATTCGAGAAGATGTGGATTTTGAAAGCTTGACTCGAATACCAGGTCTACTTGCAGTCTATCACTTGGATAAAAGAGCCACAGGGGAGGAATTCATAGTGATCACTTATCATTATTTATCCCCTATTCCTATTATAAGGTCTTTCGTATTTTTTGTTGATGTTGATGGGGTTTTTCTCCATCCGGAATATGGAGAACAAACTATAGTATACCCAGTAACTCCATCCTACCTTGACCCTAGTTAAAATTTTAGAAGGCATATATAGAAATTCGTCAATTAAGTAAACTATAAATACCTTATTTGCTAATGATGTGTTGAGGTAGAACAAAACATGAAATGGAAAAAAATACTATCGTTTGTGATAGTATCGGTTTTAGTGATAGGCGCTTTTACGGTGATTTCAGGGACTACTAGAGCTCAAGAAGGTGAAAGAGTAACCGAAATCGAATTCGGTATTACCTTCGATATGGAAGACGGTGCACTAGCAGCTGCGGACCCCGATGGTCCACATCTATTCATGCACTCAGTAGACGGGCCTGTATGGCAGGGTTTACCCTCAGCCACTAGAGCGGCTCTATCTACTTGGGAAGTGCGTGGTTCCTACAACAACTGGTTCTTGAATCCAGCACATGAAGGATGGGGAACCGTAGAGATGCAAGATGCTGTAGACCAAGGATGGATCGACGATCCTGAAGACGTGAGATATCTAGCAAACAACTTTGAAGACGTTTGGACTGTGAATCCGTTCGCCAACAGCGACATAAGATTTGCCATGCAATATTTGGACAGAGAAGCAATCGTAGAGGACCTCCTCTTAGGTTGGGGAGGACCAAGATACGGTCCTATGGCTGCTGAACTCGAAGTTTGGCAACAACGATTCGTAG
>CAZRWG010000208.1:0-3186 GCA_964603805.1 uncultured Thermoplasmata archaeon | reverse complement strand
GGTTTTTATTCTTCTTCATCTTCCTCGTCAGTTCTCCAGGAGCCGACATCAGTATCTTCGACTTCACTATCATCTAATTCGCCTTTAACGTCTTCTAGTACTTCCTTAGCATCTTTTTCAGCTTCTTCGCGAATCTCTTCTCTGTCTTTGTCTTCTTCTCGAACTTCCTTTTCAATCCGGTCTATCTTTTCTTTCATCTCTGACCTGCCTGGTATTTCACCTAGGATCTCGTCAGCTTTACCAACGATATCTTCTAAGGACTCAATATCTGTAGCCTCTCTGCTTGGAACCTCTCTTGAAGCACCTAGATAATTCGAGGCGCCTTCCATCAACTTGGAGACTTCGAATGGGAATAGTATCTTTGTAGCTTCACCGTCTGCCATCTCTCTCAACGTATCTAGAGACAAGTAGGTCATGGCTTTTTCATCTAATGTATTGGCTCCTAGTGACAATACACGCAATCTTTGACCTTCACCCTGCGCTTCTAAAATCTTCTGCATCCTTGTACCTTCGGCGTTCAATATCCGGCTCTGTCTTTGACCTTCGGCGTTAAGAATCTTCGATCTTCTGTTACCTTCAGCTTCTAGAATCGCGGACCTTTTCTGGCCGTCAGCTCTCAAAATAGCGGCTCTTCTCTCTCTTTCCGCAGCTGTCTGTTCTTCCATAGCATCTTTGACCTGTGGTACAGGATCGACTTCTCTGATCTCCACCGATTCGACTCTAACGCCCCAGTCATCTGTAGCTTCATCGAGAACTTCTCTCAGATGAGTGTTTATCCTTTCTCTGTTGTACAAGATCTCGTCCAGTTCCATATCACCTATGACCGATCTCAATGTGGTCTGCGCCAGATTTATCGTTGCGGCTTTGTGATCGGTCACTTCGAAGAACGCTTTTTCAACATCGACTACCTTGATGTAGATTATCGCATCTACGTTGGTAGGAGAGTTATCTTTGGTGATGACTTCCTGCCTTGGAACGTCTAACACCTGCGTTCTCAGATCTATTGTTATTACATCAGAGATGAACGGCGGTACGATATTCACACCTGGCTCTAGAGTCCTTCTGAAGTTTCCGAGCACTATCCAGATACCCTGTTCGTAAGGCTGTATTATGTGGAACGCTGTTCTTCCTGCAACGACTGCAAAGATGATTATTATTATCACTAAGCCTATTATCCACGCTGTCGTACCTTCCAATATCTGCAGTGCTAACATATCTAACATTTTTTCCACCCTAATTTTAAATTTATTCTATTTTCTCTACCACTATGTGCACACCTTTAGCTTCAGTTATCTTAACCTTTGCTCCTTCCTCTATCCTCTCGTCTGCTGTTGCACTCCATATCTTGCTTCCACTACCTTGTTTTACCTTCCCTTTGATGTTGCCCGGTTCGACTTCTTTTATCACATAGCCTATCTGACCTTTCAAGGTGGTAGAAGTTGTAGTGGGAGTGTAAGGAGAAGACCTAAATTCGTGATATTTTCTAGAAATTAAAAGCAAAGGAAAAATAAGTAAAGCTACGACTAAAAGAGTCCAAAATGAAAATATCTGTTCCGGACCAAAAATGATGGCTATAAATCCTAACAAAATGAGAACACTTGGAGCTATGAACATCCCTGGATCGGCTAACTCGATAATGGCTAGTATAAGACCGATGATTATCAATAATATTCCATAAGGTACCATTGCATACTAACTACGGCTGGTGAGTATTTTTATTTTTCCCTCAACTGACTGACAAAACGGCAGTCTCTCAGATACAGTCCTAGTTCGACATAAATGAATAATAACAGGTTCTACCCGCAATATGTAAATATTAAAGATAATATAGTTCTATTGAATAAGGGATTAGTATAATTTACTCTAGGGATAATCATGAAAAACAACAATCAAATATTCGGATATATCGTTTTGGTAATAGGTTTGGTATTACTTTTGATAACGTTCTATTTGGCCATAAATATGTTACTTTATCCTGATACCCTGCAGGCCTTCTCAGAATTAGTAGATACTGAGGGCGGCGGGATAGATAATTTGGTCGAAGTCATGCTTTACTTTTTTCCCTTAGTTCTATTATTGGTGATGGGTAGTATGGGTGGAAGAATAGCAAAATATGGAATAAAGTTGGTCAGATCACCTGAGAATGGCGATGGCGGTATATTCAAAGATGGAGGAGCTAAATAGAATCCTTTTTAGATTTTTCATTGCACAGATATTGAACTTAATCAGATCTTACCAATTTTCACCTCTATAAATCCGTAATATTTATAAGTAGTTATTCATCTATTTATTTTAGAGGGTTAGTTGACCTGTAGCAGTTAACGAAATAACAACTGGTGAAAATAAAATTTGATGAAACCCTATCTTGGGCAAATCGAGATACCACATCAACCTTTAATCCCTCTAACAATCATTCATCAGCCCCCAGACATAATGTTTTCCTCCGGGAGAGGACCCCTCTTTTCTCGTCTGGGGGCTGACCTATCTCAAATATCGGCTTGACCTTTTCAGATCGATCTAGCAAAATCATCAATCTTAAATATACGTTAAAATTCCCACCCTTCGATATTTTTCTACCTTATTTTATGGAGCAGAGGAAAGATTTATGTATTGAGTACACAATAATTGTGTAGACAATAAAGAGGAAGATGTTCATGAGATTTGTAGATCGTAAAGAAGAATTAGATGCTTTAAGGAAATTATACCAATCAGACAGGTTTGAATTTATCTCTGTTATCGGAAGGAGAAGAGTAGGCAAAACAGAATTGATCAAGAAATTCTTAGAAGAAAAGCACGGCATCTATATTTATATATCTATGAGTGATGATAAACAGCTCAGACTTCATATAGCGGAAAGATTGAATGAAATACTAGGATTAAGTCTGGTCGGTGAACCTGGATGGAGAGACATCATCAATGGTCTTTTTGATAAAAGTGAGAAAGAAAAACTAGTTGTTGTTTTCGATGAATTTCAGAGGCTATTGAAGATCAATGAAGCTGTGCCTTCACTCCTACAGGAGGCTATAGATGAAAGAAAAAATTCGTCTAAGATGCTACTCTGTGTGGCAGGTTCTTCGATCGGCATGATAGAAAAGTTGTTTCAATCCGATGCATCGCTTTATGGGAGAAGAACTCGAAACATCAGGTTGAACCCTTTCGACTATGAAGGAGTTCGGAAATGGTTTA
>CAZRWG010000207.1:0-3188 GCA_964603805.1 uncultured Thermoplasmata archaeon | reverse complement strand
AGATGGTGAATCTTGTAGTGAACAAGACAAATGCACGTACAACGAACAGAAGAAGGCAGCTCATCAGGCAGACACGATACTACTGACGTTCGCAAAGTTAGTCACTGATACAATATCCGGTGAATCTCTAGGTGATCGCGATTTAGTGATTGTCGATGAAGCTCACAGTTTGGAAAATCAAACAGCTTCTTTATTTTGTGGATTTGCAGTATCTCCTGCCAATCTACCTATGCCGATATGGGAGAAAGTTGAAAAGAGAATCCCTCAGAGTGAAGATTTCGAAGATTTCGAGTCTTGGCTGTGGACTGTAGAAGATGAATGTCAAAGATATCAGAGTAATGGAGGAGCAACAAAAACGGAGATCAGACAGATAAAGAAGATGAAAAGAAGCCTTGAGTATCTTAAATATGAAATTTCTGAAGATAGAAAGTGGGTGGTGAATCTCGATGAGATCTCACAGGGCAACGATAAATACGAGAGACCAGAATTCAAGCCAGTTTGGGTTAGTAGATTTCTTCGTCGGATGATTTGGGACAGAGGAGAGCAAGTAGTCCTATCAACTGCCACAGTTCCTTTCAGAGATAAACCAAGGAGATGGCTTCGACGGATTGGCTTAGGTGATGCAGAATACAGCCTTCATACTGTTCCGATGACTTTTCCAGTCGAAAACAGACCGATAATCACCTCTACGATGAACGGAAAGATGACTAGAAGAAAAGAAGAAGATAATTGGGATGAAAATTTAGCGACAGTTAAGAAGATTCTAGATAATCATGAAAGTGAAAATGGTGTAATCCACACTCAATCTTATGATCGTGCGGAAAGATTAGCTCAAGAATTGAACGGTTACAGCACATTCCTTCATCCTAGTGATTTGGATGGTAATATCATCGATGAATGGAGAGACAGTGATGACGATGTATTGATTTCCCCTGCAGTGAGAGAAGGCGTAGATTTGAAGGGTGATTTGTGTCGGTTTCAAATTCTATTCAAAGTTCCGTACCCGAGTTTGGCTGATAATCGTGTTTCTTACCTCTTAAATGAAAAAGGGCACTGGAATTGGTACAGACAAGAAGCTGCGAAATACGTGATACAGATGTATGGGAGGGCGGTTCGAAGTAGTGAAGATCATGCAAATTTTTACGTCATAGATGGAAGCTTCTATGACCTTATCAACAAAGCTTCTAGCTCTTTCCCAGAATGGTTCGCTAAGGCGATGAAGTATGGTGAGGAAGAGTACGATGATTTTGCTGATAAAAGAAAAGGATATGATTACACTCCATACTCAAAGTGGGAGTTAGCTGAAGGGGAGCTATCGATTGAAAGGATGCAAGAACTAATGGAAAAAAATGAGAGGTGAAAATATGTATGAAAAGAATTTGGATAAAGGAACGTACAAGCTTGTTCGAATCTGCCATTTTGGCAGAGGGAACCGACAAAAACTTTTTCGGTATATGAGGTGATATATATGTCTGAGAAGAGTATAGAATTAGAAGAAGAGAAGAAAGGTAGTGTAGAAGAGGCTAGTTCGAATGAAGATGTAGAAGGTAAGTCGAGCCACAGAGATACAGGAACAGAATATAATGACGGTGGAAGTACAAAAAGTGAGGAAGTTACCGAGAGAGGGTTCGCCGATGCTTTCGTCACAGAGAGAGCCGATCCCTCTAAAGTAAAGGAATGGAGGAAGTCTAAAGAGGCAGAATCTGTCCTAAGTGAAATCCCAACAAACAAGTTCATGATAGATTTAGACCTTGAATCAGAGGATGATATGAAAGAGCTAGAAGAGGTGGTGCTAGCATTTCATGAGAACAGAGAAAAACAGTATGACTGGGAACCACAATATATAAATCTCTCAAAGATTAGAAATGACAAGGAATTGAAAGTCGATGAGAGAGATGATATTGATAAAGCTCTTTACATGAAAATTTTAGTATATGGGTGGTTGAGACAAGGGAAAATCAATAGAGCACTAGAGTGGGGAAAAAGAGAGGCTGAGATGGAAAACACCGCTGTTACGAGAAATTATGCAGAGTATTATCATATCATATCACCGTTTTGTCATGGGTTCAGCCTGGGTGAGATAGCTCAGTATGTGAATGATTTAGATTGGCTTTTGAATAATATTTACGAGACCGCTAGGGAAGTTAGAAATGATCGTGGTAGAGAAGACAACCTTGCTGCCATCGCCGGAGCTTACGCATTAAGAGGTGATCTTACAACTGCTAGAAATATAATGAATGATGACATCCAATATAGTAAAAGAGCGATGGATAAAGCTAGAGCTCAACTCGCTATCGCTCTCGGAAAAAGGGGATACATTGACGAAGCGTGTGACATTATCGAAGATCTGCCTAAAGCTTCTGGTATAGAAGGTAAAGAGGCGAAACGGAGAGCTATGGCCAATTTAGAGGTGGAAATTCTAGAGGAAAAGGGTGCAGATTACTTGGTAGAACTTTTCGTTGATATGCCATGGGTACAAGAAAGATTAGGTAAACTTATCGGAAAATTGAAGGTCAAAGGTGAAAAGGATATGGCAAGAGAGTTAGCTTTCGCAGCTGTAAATCACCCACCTCTATTAGAGTCTATAGTTGGCTGTTTTGAATCAGCGTTTGAAATGGAGTTATCAGAGTGTAAAGAGATTCTTGGAGAAGGACAGATACATAAAGATTTAAGAAAGAAATTTCTTGATAGGGGTTTTTTGATAAGTGAAAAGGCCCAACTTTCCAAAAAGAGAGAAAGTCAGTGGGGTGATGGAAAAACATGGATATGGCTGGTATCAGAGGGAGGACTTCTCAAATACATAATTAATAAAAGAGATGATAAAGTGGGTGTTAGTAAATACGGAAAAAAGAAAAAAACGCCAGCAACAATTTTCTCAAATTTGATGGATGAAACCTCAATTCCAAATTGGATTAAAAGGAAGTATGGGCAAGATGAAAATACGAGTGACAACAAAAATGTTGAAGGTGATAAATGACTGGAGGACGAATGATATGATAGTTTATCGCCCAATATTTCACACTAAACAGACGGTTGACGATAAAAACAGTGTTGACTGGAAAGTAAGGAGGTATGAACATGAGTGAACCGATAGAGATAAGTACATCAGAACTCACCCGCTACATACTCCGACAAGAAGACCCTGATAAACTACCAGATGCAGACCAAGACCATCTGATTTTCGGTAA
>CAZRWG010000206.1:0-3193 GCA_964603805.1 uncultured Thermoplasmata archaeon | reverse complement strand
TCGAAAAAAGTTTGAACACAAGGACGGAGCGCGGGGAGCTTGAAGGACCAGCCTCTTCTTTGAGTAACATGGGAATCGTGCATTTGAGGAAAGGTGAGGTGGATGAAGCATCGAAGCTTTTCCAAGAAAGCCTTCAGATATTGGAGAAGATAGGCGACAAATGCCTGATCAGTAAAGCACTCCTAAACATCGGAACGATCTATTTAAAAGAAGGAGAAATCGAAAAGGCTTACGAGCGCTATGAGGATAGCAACAATATGTTTGAGGAGATCGGCCACGCTACAGGCCTCAGCATTTCACTAAATAATATAGGGAATTATTATTTGATGAAAGATGATTTAGATACTGCTTTAGAACACTACAATCACAGCTTAAAGATAAGTGAACATAATGATTTTAAATATGGGATGGCTCTAGCGCATTCTAACCTTGGTGTCGTGTATGCTGATAAAGATAATGAAGAAAAGGCTATAGAACATTACCACAAATCTATTCAGTTCAGTGAGGAGATAGGCGATGAACTCCTTTTAGGGCACACATTATTATTCTTGGCGGAGTTTCTCAGCAGTGAAGGGAAGTTTAAAGAGGCTTTAGAAAAAGCGAAGAGGGCTTGGGAACTATCTGAAAATATTGGGGCTAAAGAAGAAATAAAGATGTGTCGTCGAATTCTTGGGAGGATATACGTTGGAAGGGTCAACAAAGAAAAGAATAGATTAGATCATTCCAAATTACAGGGAGAGTTTGAAAAAGGAAAAAAGATGATAAGTGGGTTGGTTGAGGAAAAAGGATTAGCTAAATTAGGTGTGGGTAATCCCGTTTTATGAATTATTTAACATTTAGTTCAACCGAAGAAAAATCAGATTCATCCGTTTTTATAGGTGTAGTTTTTTCCGTAAAAAATCTCCTTCAATAAATTTATCTTCACTTTGAGCTTGCTTTTTTCGGAAAAATTTCACTCTTGAATAAGGAATATAGAAATTCTATTGATATATCAATTAATGGAATAATTTCAATTCTATCTTTATCTTAAATTTTTAGACCTTAACTAGATTTTTTACAATATTGAAGTTGTTTTTAGAGTTATCAAGGATTAGGGCATTTATCTATTTATTAAAAAATTCCCAAAAAATTTTTATAAAAGATCATAAGATGTCATTCCAGAAACAAGGGTACAAGTCGTTGAAAATTGATAGAGGGAAAAAGAGGAAAAGATTGCTACCTGATCTAAATTTGAGACCCGGAGTGGTTAATAAATGGATAAGAAAAAGAAAGAGGATTTATTGGAAGGGCCACTCATAGATAGAGAAGAAGAGTTAGAAAAGCTAACTTCGTTTTTGAAAGACTTAAAAAATAATGAAAGTGGCCATCTTGTTTTAATTGCGGGAGAACCAGGAGTAGGAAAGACGAGATTGGTTAACGAGATTAAAAAGAAAGCCGAAGAAAAGAATTTTGAAGTGCTAAAAGGCAACTGTAGCTATGAGATGTCTAATCCTTATCTTCCATTTCAACAGGCTTGGATGGATAGTATGGAGAGTTCTCTTCCTTCGATAACCGCATCGCTTCATACTGTTCCTGAGGTGGAGGAATTAGAAGACGAGATGATGTTTAAAACTCACAGAAGAGCGGCCTTTTTTGAAAGTGCTAAAGAATTGAAAGCTGCTGCAAGGGAGGTCCCTTATCTCGTCCTTATCGAAGATCTACACTGGGCTGATAAGAGTACACTAAACCTATTCCATTATTTGGCCGAAAGGCTCAATGATGAGCCAGTTCTGTTCATCGGGACATATCGACCCGGAGATGTTGTTCCAGGTGATGCTTTTTCAGAGATGAAATACAAATTATCTCTAGAAGATTTTTATAGCGAGCTGGAATTACAACCACTAACTTTTCAAGATACGGTTGAATTCGTAGAGAATATCGTTGGGGTAAAAGACATCTCAGAAGAATTCCTGAAAAAACTTTATGAGAAAACCAATGGTAATCCACTTTTTGTAAAAGAAGGCATTCACCATTTGCATGAAGTTGATGCTATCTCGCCCAGTAAAGGTGAATTTCCCGAGAGTAAAGAAGATTTTGTTATACCTGAAGAAATAGAAAATTTAGTAGAAAGGAGAGTATATCGATTAGATGCCGAGTCTAGAGAGATACTCCAGATAGGGAGTGTTATAGGAGAAAGCGCACCATTTTCTTTGCTCTCGAAAGCTATTGAGTTAGATGAGTTGGATATTTTAGATCATGTTGATCGCGTAAGAGAAACAAATTTGTGGATTGAAGAAAGGGATGAAGAGAAGGGAGAAGAGTGTTTCCGTTTTTCACACGACAAGATAAGGAGTACTATATACGAAGGTATCGGAAAGTGGGTGGAAAAGCAAAGATATCATCGAAGAGTAGCCGAAGCTATAGAAGAATTACATAAAAATTCACTTGAAAATAAGTACGATGTTTTGGCGGAACATTACATGAAAGGAGAGGAGTACTCAAAAGCTATAAATTATTATCTTAAAGCAGCTGAGAGAGCTAAAAAGGTATACGCCCATGAGGATACCATAGGAATGTACCAAAAAGCTCTAGAACTTGTCGAACAGTTACCTGAAAGCCCTATAGATAAATCCAAAATACTGGAAGATATAGCGGTGACTTATAGATTGATCGGTGAATACGATAAAAGTAAGAGCGAATTATATAAAGCTCTAAACTTCGTTTCGGATTTCAAAGAAGAGCAAAATATCTATCTTCAAATTATTAAAACCTTGAAAGAAGAGGGTAAATATGAAGAAGCTCTTGAGATCATAGAGAAAAGAGAACGGCTTGAGGATAAGGACACTTTAGAAAAAGGAAATTTCTTGGGTAATAAAGGTTGGATTTTAAGGAAACTGAGACGGTTCGATGAGGCCTTACAAGCTTTCGAGAGAGAAAAAAAAGTAGCTGAGGAGCTTCAAAACGATGAACTTATCGGGTCAGCTCATCACCACCTCGGAAGTCTTGCTATTATCAGAGGGAATCTTGATGAGGCTCAAGAGCACTTAGAGAAGGCGAAGGAAATAAGAGAAGGAATGAATGATTTGAAAAATCTTTCTAATACTTTGAACGATCTAGCTGCACTATATGCTAAAAGGGGTAATTTAGAAGAATCACTGAAAATATTTAAAAATTGTGCAGATATATATGAAAAAATATGAAACAAAACTGACAG
>CAZRWG010000205.1:0-3199 GCA_964603805.1 uncultured Thermoplasmata archaeon | reverse complement strand
TTTAGCTTCGATCGATATCGAACTCGATGCTGAACTGATATCTTGAACAAGAAAAAAGGACAGAGTTATAGTTCTATCCAAATTTTCAATATTTTTCTAATTTAGCTGGGAGTAGAGTATGTTTTGTTTTGATTTGATCTACGCCGACTAATTAGTTAATTATTTATATTCTACAAATCATAGTTTATAAGATCGGTAGATAATATGGATTTGATAATAGATGTAAAGACGAGGGAAGAGTATTATATGAACCACATCGAAGGTGCGTTGAACATACCCGTTTGGGATCTTGGTTTTTATGTGGACTTTTTGAGGGATAAATCGATCAAGGTCTACTGCGGACCTAGGAGGAAAAGAACGGAGATGGCGTTAGACTTTCTGAAAGACAAAGAGGTAGATGCTGAGGAATTACCTGTAGACGAATTCGATGATCACGAGTGGGTCGGGAAGCCGATGGTGAGTGCGTTGAACTACCTTTCTGTAAAACCGGGACACGAGGAAGAGGTAGAGGAGATGATGGAAGATCTCTGTGAGTTCACGATGGACAAGGAAGGCTTTATCGGTACAAAAGTTGTGAAGGCAACTGACGTAGCCTATGGCGGTTCTATGTTGCGAGGAGAACGCGAAGAGATAGAGATCAATCCGACGAAATATATCATGATAACGTATTGGGACAGCAGAGAGAGCCACGAAAAATTCCATCATATCGAAGAGATAAGGGAAGGGTTTAAAGAGATGATGCCGCACCTATCCGTGATGCCCTATGAAGAACACGCTGAGATAATACATTAAAATTAGAGTTCCCCTCAGAGTTACTGCTATGATTTAAAATGTTGAGATCGGCTCAATCGCTATTTTCGGATCTCAACCTTGTTTCATTCTTTATTACATTTCTAACACTATTCCTCCTCTCTTAAGAACTGAAAAACTTTCCCTTAAATCTTTATATCTAAATTTCCATACAATCACAAATTCAGCCTTTCGGCAGGCAGTATGATAAATATGAGAAAAATCAACAAGGAACTTTTAAAAGAAAATACATTTGAATTAAAATTAGAGGAGATATTAGGATATGACCCTTCGAAAAATACTGAAATAAAGTTTGAGAGTTATACCATAAACGAACTTTTAGAAAGAGCCATCGAAAAAGAAAAATATTCCTCTAAATTTTATAGAACTATGGCAGAACGGGCCGATGAAGATACGTTTTCAAATATTTTATCTTATCTGGCCTATGTCGAAAATGAACATCGTAATGTGCTGCAAAAAGAATTATCGGGTAGGAAATAATGATCTACAACTTATTAGGAGACTGGGTTTTTGACTTTGTTTATTACTTTATGATTCTTTTAAGTATCTTGCTTTTTATCATCTCGATTGCCTATATTCTCCTGATATATAAACACATAAAAGAAAAAAAGTGGATCGGAAAAAAAAGACCTTATTGGGAAAACCTTTTGAAAGATTATGAAGAGGGAAACATAGAAAAAAGACACCTCATCAAAAAATTGGATTACAAAAATCAATATTTCAGAGATTACTTGATAGAACTAGCGAGGAAAGATAAATTTAGTAAGGACTTATTGAAGGATATCTATATAGAATGTGGATTTGTTGTTGAAGATGTTGAGAGATCAATGAGTAAAAAATGGTATAAGAAAGCGCAAACTTTTGCTGTATGGAAACACTTGAGGATTTTAACCAAAGATCGTTATGTTGTATATCAGCTGTTATCTCAAAACAACGAGGTCAGACTGGCGGCCCTTGACTTATTGAGTATTCATCGTCATCCTATTTTAAAAAAGAAACTAGAAGACATATTTGATTTCTATAGCACCCACGTAGATTATTATCTCACTGTTAAGTTAATGGACGCTGAGATATCTGTCGAAGGTTTGGAGCAGTTGATTCGGTCCGATAACCGCAGAATGAAAAAGACGGGTGTGATTCTGCTAGGAAGAGAAGGTGAAAAAGAGTCAATCGATATACTAAAAAAATCTAAGGATGAACCGGAAGACATCAGATTTGAAGTTGTCAAGTCTGTAGGGAGGATAAAATCCATTGAAGGACTTGATATTCTAAAAGAGATGAAAAGAGACGATAGCCCTAGAGTTCGAAAAGAAATAGCTATAGCTTTAGGGAAGATATCTTACACAGACTCTTTAGAGGACCTTCAAAAAGTTTCCACTCAGGAAAGAGCAGAAAATATAATCTCGATTCTCAATGAGCTTGTAAATGATGAAAATGCTGAAGTTCGGTCAAACGCATTTCTAGCCCTCTCAAATCTAGGTAAAAAAGGGAGAAAGAAGATCGAAGATTATAGGGATGAATATCCAGGGATTACAAAAGAGGCTTTACTTAAATCATTTTCTGGAGGGGTTAATTTTGACACTGTCTGAAATACTATGGATGTTTATCGCCCTTTACAGTTTATTTGTACTTGTCTACTTCGTGATGATAAATTCAGGCTATTTGATTCTGTTATTCCTAGGTATTGATGAAGTCGTCTTCCACAGTAGAAAGCCCGACTTCGATATATGCGATAGGGAGGGCTGCAAATTGGTTCCCGGTATAACTATAATCGTTCCTGCATATAACGAGGAGAAAATCATATCTGAAAACGTGAGATCTCTTTTAGATCTTAATTATCCCAGAATCGAGGTTCTAGTTGTCAACGATGGATCATCTGATAATACTTTGGAAGAGTTGAAGAGAAACTTCAAATTGATTGAAGTTACCAGAGAGATAGATGAAAAGATAGATACTGCCCCGCTCAGAGCCATATATAATTCCATAGAAGAAAAAAGATTGACGGTGATAGATAAGCAAAACGGAGGTAAGGCTGATGCCTTAAACCTCGGCCTAAGTTACGCTAGAACCGAGCTTGTTTTGGCTATCGATGCCGATACTTTGGTCGAAAAAGACGCTCTTCATAAGTTGGTGAGGAAATACATGAGGACTGACTCTAGAGTTGTAGCTTTGGGAGGGATTGTAAGAGTTTTGAATAATTGTCAAGTTATCTCTTCGGAGGTCAAGAAGGCAAAGCTGCCAAAAAAATTCCTCCCAGCGATGCAGGTCATGGAGTACATAAGAGCTTTTCTTTTTGGAAGGAGTGGATGGAGCAGGATAAACTCTCTTCCTATAATTTCTGGAGCCTTTGGCCTTTTTGAAAGAAAAGCCTTAATGGAGATAGATGGAT
>CAZRWG010000204.1:0-3228 GCA_964603805.1 uncultured Thermoplasmata archaeon | reverse complement strand
TTTTAGAACTGTTAAATCTGATGGGGCTGTCAGAGGATCATCTTAGAAGGTATCCACATGAATTCAGCGGTGGACAGCAACAGAGGATCGCATTAGCTAGGGCATTGGCTTTGAATCCTGATCTTCTGATACTAGACGAACCCACTTCTGCTTTAGATGTTTCCGTTCAGGCACAGATATTGAATCTCTTGATCGATCTACAGAAAAAATTCGATCTTACTTACGTATTCATCTCACATGATCTGAGTGTAGTACAATATCTAGCAGATAGGATAGGTATAATGTATCTAGGTAAAATAGTAGAGATCGGAGATAAAAAGGAAGTTTTCGACGATCCAGATCACCCATATACCAAAGCTCTACTCGCCTCTATTCCAGAGCCGGACCCCAAAAATAAAAAGGAGATCAAACCCTTGGGAGGTACTGTTCCCGATCCTAGTGATCCTCCTAAAGGTTGCAACTTTAATCCTAGATGTCCCTTTGCCAAAGATATCTGCAGAAGAGAGGAACCGCATCTTTCCCTACACCATGACAGAAAGGTTTCCTGCCACAGAGTTGAAGAGATAAATTAATCTTCTTTTTCGTTGGATGATTCAAGGTCTTCTTCGATTTTTTTAAGGCTATCTTTTAGGCGCGGAGGGATAAAGGGATGTATAAAAGAGGTCTTAACAACTTCTACTTTCTCTTTGATCATCGATGTTTGTATGGAGGAATCTCTTTTTACTCCTAACCTCCTTTTTAGAATCAATATGATCACTAGTGAAAACACCAATAAGGGCTGCGTGTAGAAAAAAAATCGATGAGAATAGGCATAATTCGATGAAGCGAAACTCATCACTAAGAATAGCAATATTCCTGAGACTATCAATAAAAGAATACTCAAGGGAAAGGAGAATATCAATCTATTACGATAACGAATCTTATGATCTTCGGAAAAAATAGAGATCAAAAGATATCCGGGATAAAAAAACAGGATTGGAGAAATGATGATAAGACGTTCTCCAAATGTAGAAAAAGTATTCATAAAAAGGAATAACAATATCGTTGAAATCACGATAATCGGTAGATCCCAATGATACTTCTCTTTATTATCCACTAACGTCATATTACAAAAGATAAAAGAGAGGGTTTATAATCTTTTATATATCATTCAAAGAGCTTCATGATATTTCTTTTCTTTTTAGCCGGTTTCATGTAAGTTCTTTTACTTTGAGACAGGCCCATATTGATCAATAATTCCAAATATTTTATACTCGTCGGAACAGGATGTATTACTGGAATGTAATACCCAAGGTCTTGCATTTTATGTTCAATATCGTCCTGTAAACCGATCATCCCAGTACATCCTAGTAATATACCATGCGCTCCATCTTCTTTGACAGCTCTTTCCGATTCTTTAATCAAAGCTTCTGTCATTTTTTCTTTATCCTCGAGGTCTACCACAGGGATATCAACACTTCTTACGGAAGCCAGTTTTGATTCCATCCCTTCAGCAAGGAGAGTGATCTCGTCCTTGTGAATAGAACTTTCCACAGGTGTGATTATCGAAAAACGGTGACACAACTCTGCACCAAAGAATATGCTAGCGTGACCAGCACCAACTACAGGTATATCTACAGCCTCTCTAGCACCCTCTAGACCTGGATCGCTAAAACAGTTGATAAAAGCTCCGTCAAATCCATCTTTTTCAGCCTTCTCGATCAATTTTATTATGTTCGGAGCGCAAAGAGTCTCATCATAAGAGCTTTCTATGGAAACAGTCCCATATTTTATCATCTCTACGTCAAATTTTGTTTTTTCTGAGACATGTTTTTTAACTTCCTTCTCAGTTTCTTTAACAAACTCTTCATTTATCACGGGTTCGACAATCTTGATTTTCATAGTATCAAACCTAACTGTGTCCTGGGTAAATAGAGTATGTTATATTAGATTTATGTCAAAAAAACAAGTTTTTGAAGTAGTAGTTTAGATATATTTAAGAAATCTTTTCATTGAGTCTCAAAACTTTTAGTTGAAAATAAACTCCAAAATATAAAATTCTATTCCATCTTCTCCAAAGGGCCGAGGAATAACCCATATAAAACTAGTAAAGCATAAAACTCGACTACCTAATTTAGATAAAGATCAGTATATTTTAGACATGTATGAAAAAATTTAATACGAAATTCTTATATAGCGCAAAAAGCTTTCATAATGCGATGGAAAACCAAGTTGGATACTTTATGGAGGTATATTAAATGAGTTGGAGAATCGGAGTCGACATCGGTGGAGCTTTTACGGATCTTTATGGCGTAAATCCAGAAACTGGTGAAACGGATTGGACAAAAGTCGAATCTACGCCCCCTGAGTTCGAGAAAGGAGTTATCAAAGGAGTTGAACAATTAGAAGAAAATGGTATAAATCTTCAAGATACCGATCAAATCATCCATGGTCAGACTGTTGTGATCAATACGATAATAACTAGAGATGGATCTAAAGTCGGGTTCATCACCACCGATGGTTATGATATCATAGATATGCAAAGAGGAAACCGAAGAGACATATTTAATTTCAAGTATAAAAAACCGGAGCAATTTGTAGATAGACACATGACAGAATGGGTGGACGAGCGTATAGATGAAGACGGAAGTGAACATAGACCCTTAGATGAAAAAGAAGTTGAAGAAGCAACTAGATCATTGATAGATAAAGGGGCTGAGGCGATAAGCATAGGTTTCATAAATAGTTATCAAAATCCCGCACATGAAAGAAGAGCAAAAGAAATCGCTGAAAAAGTCTGTAAAGAAGAAGGAATCGAAAATCCTTTAATCACGATATCAAGCGATACAACTCAACAATGGCGTGAATATGAGAGATTCAATACTGCGATAATGAATTCGTATGTTCAACCCACCTTCGTGAATTATATAAACGACTTGGAAGAGGCACTAAAAAACGAAGGCTTTGAAGGGACCTTCTATTTGACTCTAGCTTCCGGCGGTATGGCTACAGCGAAGTATGCTAAACAGTTCCCGATCACCACAATTGAAGGAGGACCTATCTCTGGTATAATGGGCGGAACCTCTGTTGGCGAACTCATCGACAAGGAGGATATCATCGTTATAGATGGCGGAAGTACAACAACAAAAGCCGGACTCGCTGAAAATTTAACACCTAAGACAACGACGGAATACTGGGTAGAACAAGACGAATATTCTGCGGGTTATCCTGCTAAAGTTCCTGTTGTAG
>CAZRWG010000203.1:0-3232 GCA_964603805.1 uncultured Thermoplasmata archaeon | reverse complement strand
ATCAACACCAGGGATCAAAGTCGTGATGACTCCTACATTTCCTTCCCAGCAGGCTTCATCTGGACACTTATCTACGGTCTCTCTGATATCGATATCATCTCTTTCTCTCCATCTTTCAATTTCATCTTCATAAAGCTGCTGACAGGGCTCTTGACATCCGTACAATACTTTAATATCACCAAACTCTGATCTTCTATCCAAAGTGTACTTGATGAGAGATCTTAAAGGCGCGATTCCAAGACCTCCAGCGATGAAGAGCATGTCATGCCCTTTCAGTTCCTCTACTGGAAAGCCAGTTCCGAAAGGTCCTCTGATACCTATCTTGTCGCTTGCGGTCATGCGGTGAAGTGCATTCGTCACATTTCCAACGGCTCTCACACAAAGTTCGAAGGAGTTTCCTCCTTTCGTTGGTGAAGAACTCACTGAGATCGGAGCTTCTCCTACACCTGGTACAGTCAATTCAACGAACTGTCCCGGCTCGTGACCCAGTTCTTCTCCACTATCGAGTTCTACTGTGTACAATTTTTCTTTTTCGGTCAATTTCTCAACTTTCAATATCGTCGCTTTTTCAGGTAAATATATTGATTCTTCAGTTACGCTCATATTTTCCCCTCCTTGAGTTTGTTGTAGATCCTAGCGGGATCTGCTATATCGGGCAGACATTGGGAAGAACATCTACCGCATCCCACACAGGCAATATCACCGAATTCATCATACATGTATCTTCCTTTTCTCATGTATCGGTGTCTGTATCTCGATGCTTTTTCCTCTCTAAAGTTTTCTCCTCCGGCTACCTCTGCAAAGGCCTGAAGCATGCAGCCGTCCCATCTCCGTAATCTCTCGCCCTCTTGTAGGTTGATGTCGGCCTCTTCCTGTACATCGAAACAATAACAGGTAGGACAGACAAGATTGCAGGTCCCACAACTCAGGCAGTCTTCAGAATTTTCCTCCCAGAACTCCTCATTATTATAGTTCTCACCTAATAGGTGTGGGAGTTCGTGTGGAGAAAAGTCAAGTTCGGTTTCAAATTTTTTCTCTATTTTTTCTTTCTCCTTTTCAACAGCTTCTACTTCTTCTGGTAAAGCATCTCTTATCTCGGCATTATGCTTCTCAAGTATGTTTGAGCCTTTAGATGAACCTATCTCTACTGCGTATTTGTCTCCTAGATCAGTGAGCATCAGATCATATCCCGAATCAATGGTAGCAGTTCCCATACTTGCAGCAAATGACCACTCAGATACATCTTGCATGTTTACCCCTATTAATACGGCCTCACGTCTTTTCCAAAGATAATTCTGATCTGCGTGTGTGTCTTCAAATACTTTGTCCATCTGCCTAATAGAAACAAGGTCATACGGATGAATTCCGATGATGACCCTTGGAATCACTTCATTGACTGGGTCCATTGATATCTCTTCTGTCGATTTATATCTCACCAGTGTCTCTCTCTGGGGCATGAAATATTTCTTTGGGGGAAGTATCGTCACGTCGTAATCGAGCCTTAAATCCGCAACATCGTGCAACTGTTGGAACGCAAACTTATCCTTTCCTTTTTTCTGAACTCCAACAATTTCCCTGCTGTCTTTTTCGATCAGCTCTGTTACGAACTGATCAAAATCCTCTTTTTCTATAATTTTCATATATCTCACTTTTTGAGGTTTTAATAGGTTCTATATTTAGGATGAATCAGGACGTGTTTTTAAAACTTTCGATGTTTTCCTATGTTTCATTACCCAATGTCTATAATGGCGTTATGAAATTCAAAGTTTGACTGTATATTTTCCTTATTTCATATGATGTGCACCAAGAATATTGTGCTTAGACCGAGATATATGCTTATACCAGTAATATCGGTGATAGTGGTAAGAACGGGTCCGGTCATCATAGCAGGATCTTTACCCAACTTCTTTATTATGAACGGCATCGAACCACCGATCATCCCTGCGACCAACACATTTACGCCAAGTGCGGTTCCAGCCACAACAGCCAAAATAACATTCCATTCGAATAGATATGCTAGAGTACCGAATAGAGCACCCAAAGCAAGACCATTGACAAGACCGATAGCTATCTCTTTCTTCATCGATTTTATTATATCTCTAAACTGAGCCTCTCCAAGTGCGAGGCTTCTGATAGAAACAGAAAGTGCTTGGATACCCACATTTCCGCCCATGTCCGTTATCATGGGTAAAAATGCGGCTAAGATCGCGATCGCTTCGATAGTAGCTTCATATGAACTGATCACGGTTACGGCCCCAAGATTTAAGAATACGTTAGCGACCATCCAAGGTAGTCTCATCTTTATTGCTCGGCTGGGTCTGGTGAAGAAAGACTCATCACCGATCGTACCGGAGAAAGAAACGAAACCTTCAGCTATATCGGTTGAAAGTAGTTCAGCTGCGGTGTTCAATGTCATGACCCCTTTTAGTAAATGGTCTTCATCAACGACAGGTATCATCTTAAATCTACGAGATCTAATCCGCTGAGCGACTTCATAAGCAGGATCTTCAAGAAGTGCAGAATAGATATTCGTTTCCATAATCTCTTTAGCTAATTTGTTCTTATTCGAGAACATGAGTGTTTTAAAGGTAGTCATGCCCTTGAGTTCACCCTTTTCGTCTACAATATATATGTAATCAGTATTCCTCATCTGGGGGGGTGCTTCTTCAACAAGTTTTATTGCTTCTCCTACAGTGGTCTCTTTAGTTACTGTGATAAAGTCTTTGACCATGTGAGCCCCTACAACGTCCTCTGAAAAAAGGGCTAGTCTTTCGATCCTCTCCTTTTTGTCAGGAGACATAACTGATAGAACCATTTCTTTTTTCTCGTTGGAGATGTGAGGAAAGAAATCAACAATCTGGCTTGGAGTCATCTCATTCAATAATGAGTGTACGGTTTCCTCTTCCATATCCATTACTAGTTGTCCGGCAAATTCTTCCGGAAATTCATTGAGCACCTCAGCCGCTTTTCCTCTCCTCATCTTTTTCAGAAAAGTCTCTATTTTCTTTATTGAAAAGTCTCCTAAAATATCTGTTAACCGGAAAGGTGATAATTTTTTAGAGAGTTTTAAAGCCTCGTTTACTTCGTCTTCTTCAAGATGTTCGATCATCTGTTCTACGTCCTTTTCAATATCATCATCTATTATGTGTTCCACCACTTCTTCTTGAGACAACGATCATCACCACAAAAGAATAATGTATGTAAGAATATAAATCTTATCGTGGATTAGTAT
>CAZRWG010000202.1:0-3235 GCA_964603805.1 uncultured Thermoplasmata archaeon | reverse complement strand
AAGAGATAGAAGATATGATCGAAAGCTCGAAAAACAAATGGAGCAAGTTGAGTTGATATGATCTTCATCGATTCTTGGGTTTGGATAGAATTCTTTTCCGAGGGAGAAAAAAGCAAAAAGGCCGAAAAAATCATTGAAGAACTCGAAGAAAGAGATGGTGTGATCTCCCCCACTGTTTTGATGGAAGTCAAGTACAGGATCAAAAAGAAATACGATAGAGAGCTTTCCGATAGAACGATCCACGCGATCGAAGCCTTCGATAACCTGACCGTTTTACCCGTGACTTCTAAAGTTGCAAAATACGCTGCGGATCTACGTGATAAATACTATGAAAGAAATGTGAGAGAACTGTCCTATGCCGATGCGATACATATCGCTACTGCTATTTTGAGTGACTGCGAAAGATTATATTCCGGCGATCCCGATTTTGAAGATATAGATGAGATCCAAACCGTAGTTGTAGAGTGACCAGAAGGGATCGGACTGTGTAGTTATCAGAGGGTAATGTATATAAACCTGTATGTACGTATATGTACCAATGTCAAAGAACATATCTATATCGGACGATGTATACGAATGGCTTAAAAAAGTGAAAGGAGAGGACAGTTTTTCATCAGCGATAAGAAAATTGAAGAAAAGAAGAAGCCTTGATGATATCAACGGTATGAACATCTTAGAGGACTGGGAAGATACTAAGAGCGAGATAAAAGAGATGAGCGAAAAGGAATGGGAAAGGTTAGAAGATGCTACTTGACACGTCAGTTTTGGTAGAGATCGACAGAGGGATTGACCAGCAAAAGATGGAACATCTCATCTCTCTCTCACCCCATGTGGTGTCATCGGCAAGTGTGATGGAGATCTCGACCGGATTTTTTAGGTCCGGTAAAAAGGCGATAAAATTGGATGAGTTCGTCTCACCATTGACCGTGATACCGATCGACCAAAAAGTTGCAAGGAAGGCTGGAAAGATCGCTGCAGGTCTGATAGACAGAGGCGAAAGAATAGAGATAAACGATCTGTATATAGCGGCGACTGCTATTTTAAACGAAGAGACAGTATTGACCACCGACGTTGGTCACTTTGAGAGGATAGACGAGTTAGACGTTGTGGACTGGAAAGAGATTTGAGATCTTCACTTTATATCATAGGTCAAGTTCGGATGTTCCCCCTCCTGTTCGAAGCCCACTCTTCGATACAATCTCTGGGCTGGGTTCTTGGAGTGAGTTGAAATATACATCTTGTCGTATCCCCTCTCTTCAGCCCTGTGGAACGAGTTCCGGAGTAATGCTTCACCTATGCCTTTGTTCCTGTGTTCTTTTTTTACCACGAGACCGATGTTTTGAGCTATATGGTTTCTTCTAATCAGCTTTAAGCGACATAGAAATCAATCACTGGGTGCCTTTATGATATCTTCTTTTTTATCTCTTCAAAAACATCCTGAAAATCTTCTAATCCTTCTTTTATATCGGCATATGCGATCTCGTCGTCTAGTGGACCATAACGATGAACCAATATATTTCTGAAACCTTTCATCTCTTTTATTTTTTTGATTATATCCTCATCTATCACTCCTGCTTCGCCGAGTTCGTTGAGCATATCTTCGTCGCTCTCAGGGACTTTCAGATCTTCCTCTTTCATTATTATAGCACAGATATCTAAGATATTCTGTATCAAAAATTCGATGTTTTTGTATATCCCGTCTCGTTCGAGTCTGCTCATCTCGGTGAACTGTTCATAGGTTTCGGGAAAATTTTCTTCGACCACTTTCACGCTCTCTTTTGCTTCAGACAGCTTACTCAAAATCTTTTCATTCACAATTCAGCACCTTCCATACCTGCTTTTCCGTAAAGGATGTACTTGTATCGAGGTTCGAAATCCTCGTACTCTTTGATGGTTCTACGAGCTATATCATGGACAAAACCTTTATCTTCGGCGTACAGCAGCTCGCCTTTAAAAACTTCTTTCTGGACGTACAATGGTAAAAGCTGGAACATCTGGATATCATATTTATCAGGAAAAGATCCGCTGATCCGATAAAGGGTCTTGTGAAGTTCTCTTTTATCATCTATATCGTAGTAAAGACAGATATCTATATCCGATCTTTCACTGGTTTCACCCGAGGCGTAGGAACCGTAGAGATAGATGAATCTCAGCTTATCATGATTTGGACAGCTGCGGAGTCTGCTCAATATCTCTTTCTCGTCGATATCTTCTTTTTCTTTCTCCATGATGTAATAGTATCGCTCTAATCTCTTTAAATATTTTCGGACGTTTGGAATGAAGACGGTCAAGGATACAAGTTTGATTCAACAGGTAAAGAAAGAGCTACCAGATTCATAGAGGATAGGGGTTTTGAGGAAAGTATGAGGATGTGGACTCTAGAGTTGGATGTCGATGATTTTGATCCTGAAGAGTATTATGAGTTGAGAAAAAAGTTGATAGAGAAGGGAATAGAACTTACAACATTAGCAGAGATCGGGATAGATGAAAATACAAGTAGAAAATTACACGAAGTTTATGAGGAAGCGATGCACGATGTTCCCATGAGCGATGAATATACAGGAACAGATCATGATCGTTTTATCGAGTTCTTTGAACATCCTGACTTCTTCCCCGAGACGTATATTATAGCGGTAAAAGATGATGAATTCATCGGTCTGAGCAGTCACTGGAAGAAAGAAGATCAGGATGTCTTGTACACTCAACTCACCGGTATCAGAGAGGATTCTAGAGGTAAAGGTCTCGCTACTGCGATGAAAGTCAAAGCCATCAAGATAGCATCAGAGAAAGGGATCCCAAAGATAAGGACGGATAACGAGACCGGCAACGAAGCTATGCTTCACATCAACCAGAAGTGGGGATTCAAGAAAAAGCCCGCATGGATAAGTTACGAAAAGTTCTGGGAAAATGAGAATAGTTAGCGTCTGATAAATGGAGATCAATACACCTTGATATCTATATCAGAAATTCTTTTGAAGTCCTCCGCATTTCTTGTCAGTAAAGGTTCTTCCTCTACCATCGCCGTGGCGCCGATTATGCAATCGAAAGATCCTATTCTGTTTCCTTCCCTGACCAGTTCGCCATGTATGTTACCTGCCTTCTTCATGATCCTTTTGTCGGCGGGAACTATCCTCTTTGACTCGATCACTTCCATCACTTTTTCTTTTTCTCTATCAGGTTTATCACATCTAGCTACACCGGTATGCAGTTCAAATACCGTGGCAGATGAGACCAA
>CAZRWG010000201.1:0-3250 GCA_964603805.1 uncultured Thermoplasmata archaeon | reverse complement strand
TACGTGGATATGACAGTAAAGCTTCGGTATCGCTTGAGAGTGTAAAGAGGTGTTAAGTTGGCAATTCTCTATGTAGACGATGAAAAAGATAAGAGGGAACAGACTAGGATGTTCTTAGAAAAAGAGAATGGCGATTTTATTGTAGATACCGCATCGTCTGTTGAACACGGTATGGAAAAACTGAAAAAAAATGGTTATGATATTATAGTTTCCGATTATGATATGAATCCGAAGGATGGTCTAGATTTTCTAGAAAAGGTTCGTGGCTCAGGAAGAAATTTACCTTTCATAATGCTCACCGGTAAGGGCAGGGAAGAGGTGGCTATGAAAGCTCTCAATTTAGGTGCCGATCGTTATATACAAAGACATGGAGATTCGGAAACCCTGTATGAGTTCTTAAGTCGAGCTATAACTCAAGAATATGAACATTATAATGAAAAAAAAGAAAGGCGTTTACAGGAAACTTATTTTCATAACCTATTTGAATCCTCACCTGAAGGCATAGTTCTTTTGGACACTGAAGATAGGATAATAGAGGCAAATGAAGCCTTTGAAGAAATATTTCAGTATGACAGGAAAACTATAAAAGGAAAGAAAATCAACGATCTTATCGTCCCTGAAGATAAATTAAAAGAAGCGAATTCTGCCTCTAAAGATGTGCTTTCTGGAAATTCTATAATGATCGAGACAGAAAGGAAGAAAAAAGACGGTAGCATGATCGATGTTTCCATATTGGGATATCCTATCGAGTTTGAAGGAGAACAAGTCGGTGTTTTTGGAATATACAGAGATATAAGCGAGAGGAAGGAAAGAGAAAGGAAGATCAAAAAACTGTACAAAGTTTTGAGTGAGATGGAGCGGTGTGATTCTGAAGAAGATGTTTATGAGTTCGTTCTAGATTCCGCTAGAGATATATTAGGTTTTGAATCGAGCAGTGTAATGATAGCTGAAGGAGAGTACTTGGTTACCAAAAATGTGATCGCTGAAAACGTAGAAGTAGGAGATAAAGAACCGATAGATGAAGGTATTAGAGGATTAACTTATAAAAATAAACGGTCTTATCTGATAGAAGATATCACTGAATGGGGTGAAGCAGATCCTACAGATGTGAATTTCCGATCCGTTATTAGTATACCCATAGGAGATGAAGGAGTTTTTCAGGCTCTCTCTTATGAAAAAGGGTACTTTGACGATTTCGATCTGGAGATGGCTGAAGGATTGATATTCCACACTGAGCAGATACTAGAAGAAATCCAAAGTAGAAAGAAAATCCAAAAAAGCGAAGAAAAATACAGGACGATATTTGAATCCGCAAATGATGCTATCTTCATCATGGATGATTTTACGTTTATAGATTGTAATAAAAAAACTGAAAAAATGTTTGAAGTAGAAAAAGAAGACATTTTGAATCGAGCCCCTTGGGAATTTTCACCTGAAACCCAACCCGACGGCGAGAGATCGGAGAGAAAATCAAAAGAAAAGATAAACAAAGCCTTAGAAGGAAAACCTCAATTTTTTGAATGGGTGCATGAAAAACCAGATGGATCGGAATTTTATACGGAAGTAAGTTTGAATAGATATCAGGTAGAAGGAGAATATTACGTTATGGCCGTGGTCAGAGATATCACTGAGAGAAAAGAGGCGAAAAAGGAGCTCGAAGAAAGAAATTTTAAGATAAAGAAACTGCATGAGAAGGCTACGGAATTCGAAAAATGTGAAAGTGAAGATGAAATATGTGAATTGGTGATCGAGACTTCCGAAGAAATCTTGGACTTCAATGTCTGTGGTATAGATCTTGTAGAGGAAGGGGAGTTCATACCGATAGCTGTTTCTAGTGAAATAGAAGATGGTTTCATCAGAAGGAAAGTTGAAGAGGCTGGCATCAGTAAAAAAGTTTATCAAGATAAGGAAAGCCTGTTGATTAAGGATAGAAGAGAGATCGATTTTTCAAAACCTGTTGTGAGTGATTACAGGGCGTCTATAACGATCCCTCTAGGTGATCTTGGAATTTACCAGGCATTATCGACTGAAGTGGGTAAATTCGACGAGAAAGATATGGAACTCGCTGAAATACTAGTAAATCATGCCACTGAGGCTATAAACCGATTGAGATTTGAAGAGGCATTGAAAAAGAAAAACAGGAAAGTAAAAAGACTACACGACACCGCTATACAGATGGAAAAATGCGAGGAGGAAGAAGAAGTTTTCGAATTGACGGTAGAAGCTGCAAAAGAAGTACTAGGTATGTACGATTGTACTCTAGCTGTAGCGGATGAGGAGATGAAGGAATTCCTAATAAAGGAAACCTATAGAGGAGAATATGAGGAAGATCAAAGGGTATCTATAGACTTGGGCTATCTGGGTAAGACTTTCAAAAATAAATCCTCTTACCTGATTGAAAATATTCTCGATGACGATACGGCTGAACCTGCGACCGACAAATATATCTCGGCTATCAGTGTACCGATTGGAGATATTGGTGTTTTCCAGGCAATGTCTAGGGAAAAAGGATATTACGATGAAGATGACGTTGAGATGGCCGAAACTCTAATCTCTCATACCTGTCAAGTTATACAACGTATAAGAGGTGAAAAAGAGCTTGAAAGGAGTGAACAGAAATACCGCTCAATATTTGAAAATACAGGTACAGCTATGGTGATGATCGAGAAAGATAGAACTATATCCCTAGCTAACAAAAAAGCAGAAAGATTAGCAGGCTTTTATGAAGAAAGCGTAGAAGGAAGAAAATTCACTGATTTTGTCGTAGAAGAAGATAAAGAACGTATGGTGAAACACCACCGTGAGAGGTTGGTAGACCCAGAAAGTGTGCCAACTGAATATGATTTCCAGCTTTTAACTAAAGGTGATGACATAAAAGACATCCACATCCTCGTTAATAGAATTCCGGGGACAGAAAAGGTCATAGCTTCTCTTATGGATATCACTGATAGGAAGAAGATAAAGAAGTCTAAAGATAAGTTGAAAAACTTGGTTCGAGATGTAGACAACGATTTTGAGAAGATCGAAACATATCTCAGTTCTTTAAATATGGAAGAATTAGCCGAAGAGCAAAGGGAAAATATAGAAAAGATCGAAGAAGTGATCGAAAAGAATAGAAGTTTAATAGAGAAAAAGTGAGGGGAAAAACCTTTTTACTCCTTTTTCCTCAGAGAAAAAATGAAAAAATAAAATATATGCGGGGATAGCCAAGGGGTCAACGGCGAAGGATTGCTAATCCTTTGTCCCATCG
>CAZRWG010000200.1:0-3290 GCA_964603805.1 uncultured Thermoplasmata archaeon | reverse complement strand
AGGGAGAAGCATTAAGATTGAATTTCAGCCTTAATAAGGGAACTTACGCTACCACCCTGTTGAGGGAGTTCATGAAACACCCTCCTGAAAAAGTGAATTTCTACAGTTAGAGCAATTTTTTGAATTTCAACATATCGGTCAGGGAAGCATCGACTTTTATTTTATTGCTTGCATAAGCCTGCATGGCACCTACTTCTCCTTCCAATAAATCATCAAGCGTTCCTACATCTGTAGCTATAGTGATATCAGAATCTTCTATCGGCCCTTCTTGAATTTCACTTACTTCGCCGCCATCTAAGCTCGTGTTGTAGTGATTGCCTGAGTCAAAATCTACTTGAATATCTCTCTCAAAGTCCTTAATATCTTCTTTGAGGGACTCGTCTTCATCTATCTTTTTCTTGAATTTTTGGACTAATTTTTCCAAAACTTCTTTTTCTTCCTCAACGGACATCTTTTTCCTCTCACCTGTAATAATCTATTAAGATAAAAAATTTTGTGATGAATTGGGAGATGATGCTATCTGATGTTACTTTCTCCACTTTTATAGTTGAGTAGCTATCTTGTAGGTTAGTAATGTGTCTCGCAAACATAGCTATATGATTGATTCATTCTATTTCGTAAAGAACAGATCTATCGAATGTCAGCATATGATGTTTTACTGAGTCTTTTGCTTTAGAAAGGTCAGGAAAAGGCCCGTAAGTCTTTCTAAACCTTTTTCTCGGTATTCTAACCACTATATCAGCATCATCCGAGTTTTCAATTAGATTGTTGACTACAACCTCCTGAGGGTCAACTTGAAGTGCGACAACCGCCTTATCAAAATCTACATGTATCGGATCTTTGCCATCAGCGAACAAAAACTTTATTTTGTCGTCTAAATTAAGCTCATCAACAATTTTAGCAGCGGATAGAATCGCTTGTTCGTCATTATCAATAGCATAGACTTCGGCTCCTGTCATCTGGGCCAATTTAACTGCAGTAAAAGGTAAACTACCACAACCTACATTGATAACAGTATCATCAGGTTTAATGCCAGCCAATCTTATCTCTCTTTGGACTATCTTTGTGTATGGTAAAGAATAAATCTTAAAGAAAAAGGGAAATTTATAGAATTTCTTTTCCAAGGTTGAGGTGAAAGATTGTATCGGATTCATCTGAACGTAAAAAGTAATGATGATGGTAAGATTTAAATTTTTAGGTGAGCCTAAATATGTTATAGTCAGTGAGAATCTATAGGATCACCGATTGAAAAGATCTTTAAACCGTCGATCTTGACGAGATAAGTTGTACAAACAGCTGAAAGTATCAAAGGAAACAAAAATGTAGCCGATCTAGCAAGTAGAGCGATCGCCATCCCTTCTGTAAAAGAGAGTTCGCTTATCATGAACACGGTTGCCATGGTACCTTCAAAAGTACCCAATCCCCCTGGAGAGACCGGTAGCATGCTTACTAAATATGCTGAATAAGTAGCTATGATAGAGATGATCAACCCAACTTCAAATCCTAAAGCGGTAGCAACCAAATAGACCTTAACCGGATATAAGATCCAAACTAAAAATGAGATAGCGAAAAGTTTATTCCTATCAGATCGTGATAATATCTTTTTCACATCATTTGCAGATCTACTTATGAATTCTATTCCTTTCTTTAATTTGTTTAAAATAATCAACAAAACTTTTCTTTCATCAGAAATAATATCTTCACTATCAAATCGTACTTTTTTCCAATATATCAGGATTAGAAGTGATATAAATAGAAAAATTAACATCGAAAATGAAAGGTAAACAACACTTGGAAGATAAAATCGGATAGAAGCGATCACCAGAAATATGAGAGAAAGAACGAGGAATGGAAGTAATGATATAAATTTGTGGGCCAATAAGTAAGAGACCATGTTTTGATATGTTTTTCCCATTTTTTTCTTGAATAGGTAGACTTTAGCTGTTTCTCCACCAAATTTAGAGGAAGGCGTAACGCTCTCTACGAATTTTCCAGCCATATGTATCGTGAAAACTTCATGAAATGAAATTTCATTTTCAGTATTTTTGAACATGAAATACCATTGATACGAGACCATCGATAGGGTGAAAATCTGAAGTAAAAACAAACCTATCAAGAAAATAGGATCAATACCTCCTACTATCATCATTATTTCATCTATACCGGTCAAAAGCGTTAATGATACAAGGATCAAGACACCTATTATCCATAAAATGACTTTTTTGTTTATTCAAAACACCTCGTTTTATGATTTATAGAGTTCGTTTCTTTCATCTCGTTAACAAAAGAAAGAGTTCCCCCTTCCTTATAATTTTTAGGGAAGCCTAAATTTTAAATACGACTCTGTACTTCTCATAACAGAATGATCCAAGATAGCATAGCGGAAAGCGAATTTGAAGCTATCGATAAAAAGATATCTGAGAAGGATTTTTCTAATGTCGATATTTTATGCAATAAGAAAGAACTTTTCAGTAAAGGTGATCTCTTAAAGTCCAAGATGCAGAGTACGTTAAAATTATTTGAAAAATTTGGTTGTAACTTTCCTTTTTTTGGAAAAAATTACGAGAGATTTTTTTACAAATCTACCGTTGAAAACGAATTGGAAATGGCAAATCTAAAGGACGATGATAAAGTACTAGTTGTGGGAAGTGGGCCATTTCCGATGACTGGTATTTTTTTGGCCGAAAATGGATATGATGTTCTCTGTATAGATAAAGATGAAGAGGCTATAAGATCTGGTGAAAAAAAAGTACGAAAATCAAATACAGATCTAAACATTAGATTTAAGAAGATCGATGGAAAATTTACAGATTATTCTGATTTCGATGCAGTCTGGGTACCGCTTCACGTAACACCAAGAAAAGATGTTGTGCTAAAGATTTTGAATGATCTTGATCATCGAGCTAAAGTCATATATAGGAATCCAAGAGGATTATGGGAGAAGGTATATCCAAAGATTGATCCTTATATCTTTGATATACCACTTGTAGTTAAAAAACAACCTCTGAGTAAAGAGTCTGTTTTATTGATAAAAGACAGAGGAGGTTTTGACAGTATGAGTAGATTTATTGAAAGCGGAAATGAGGACGAGTTAGTCTGTGATAAAAACTCCACTAAGGATGAAAATAACTCTTTATGCGAATTAAAATGTGGAGAAAGTGCCATAATTTTGGATTGCCCTGAAGACCCTCAACTCAACGCTTTGGGGCTGAGACCCGGTAAATGTATAAAATCTGAATCAAAACAACCTTTCGGGGGTCCTTTTTTGACTTCTATCGAGGGAAGAAAAA
>CAZRWG010000199.1:0-3341 GCA_964603805.1 uncultured Thermoplasmata archaeon | reverse complement strand
TTCGACCAATCTAGAGGTCGTAGTTTTTCCATTGGTTCCTGTTATCGCTACCAATGGAATTCTTCCTTCGCCTGAAGGATAAAGATGATCGATTATCTTTTTACCAACTGGTCGAGATTCTCCTGAGGTAGGAGATATATGCATCCTCAAGCCAGGACTAGCATTGATCTCAATAATTCCCCAGTTCAATTCATTTAACGGTTTTGAGATGTCATCCGCTATAAAATCTATACCCATAAGATCAAGATCGACTATCTTGCTGGTCCTTTCTAATACCCTTTTTAGAGTTGGGTGAAGATCATCGGTCCGATCCTCCGAGGTCCCTCCAGTGCTTATATTCGAGGTCTCAGTTAATTGCACAGTTTCGCCTTCTTTAGGTATATAATCGAGGCTCAGACCTTTACGTTCCAAGTTCATCATGACTTCTTCATTGAGCTTTATCTTAGTCAATATGTTATCGTGCTCGTCTCCTCTCTTGGGATCCTGATTTACCAGCTCAACGAGTTCTTTGATTGTGGAGGATCCGTCTCCTTCTACATGAGCAGGTACTTTTTTAGCTAGAGCGACAACTTCGTTATTTACTAATAAAGCCCTATAGTCATCTCCTTCTAGATATTTTTCCACCAATTGATAGTCCTCATATTCTTTAGCTAACGAATAAGCTTCTGCTAATTCATCTGGGTTTTTTAGATTTACAAATACTCCTTCTCCATGGTTTCCGCTGACCGGTTTTATAACCACAGGATATCCGATATATTCAGCTATATCTAACGCCTCTTTGAGAGAAGTCGCCACTTCTCCTCTCGGTACTGGGAGACCATGATTGTACAAGAAATCCTTACAGATATCTTTTTCTTGAGCTATTTCAGTCCCGATCAAGGAGGTCTCAGAGGTCTCTGGACCCCAGATCAACTTTCGATTTTTCCCCCACCCAAGAGAAAAGAGACTGTAATCATCATCAGCCCTTTTATAAGGAATGTCTTTACTTTTCGCAGCTTCTAATATAGCGTTAGTACTAGGTCCGATCTTTTCTTCAAGGAAAGCCTCTTCAGCCTCTTCTAAAATATTTTCTATTAAACCGCCTAAATTTTCCTCTCCAGCTAATAATTTATTCACCAGCTTCACGGACTTTTCAATTGCTAATGAGGCCAAAGACGGATATTCGTAGGATATTACAATTCTGTAGATACTGCCCTCGTCTCTTCTGCTTTTTCCAAAAGAAACTTCAGAGCCCACGCTGTTCTGGATGGAAAGAGCTACATGTTCTATAATATGTGCGGGATAGGTCCCTTCTTCCAATCTTTCCACAAATCCGCCCTCGTATCCTCTAGAGCAGGTGTGTTTTTTTATCTCTGGTAAAAGATTTACCAATTTTTTAGCGACTCCTTTGTCAGAAGGTGTCTCTACCCAATCTCCAAGGTCTATGTAAGCTTCGATTACTGGGAAAAGTGCGTGAACGTTAGGTCCTTCAAAGACTCTTTTCCTTACTAATTCTATTTTTTTGTCGACATTATCTCCGATCTTTTTTTCATCGATCATTTTCATTTTTTCTACCTCCTTTAAATATCTCGGCAATTCCTTGAATCCCTCAACTCAGTAGATAGTGTTCTAGCAAAGAACTTAGTTCACTATCCATGCGAGATCGATATTCAACCCTTCCTTCTACAACTGTCTTTATGGTGTAGTTAGGAAAATTGTATTACCGTGTTATGTTAAAACACTACTGCTATTTAAACATATCTGAAATGCGATCAAGTTTCGAAGTCTCCATCACAATATTTATAATCAGTTTTTTACTTCCAATACTATGAAAGGTCTTTTCATCGGAAGATTCCAACCGTTCCATAAGGGGCATCTTGAAGCTGTCAAACAGATTTTGGAAGAATGCAATTCGATGATTATCGGGATAGGGAGTGCTCAAGAGGAAAGAACTTCAGCAAACCCTTTATCTGGAGGGGAAAGAATCACGATGATAAAGAGGGTTATGAAAAGTAGAGATATAGAACCTGTAGAAGTCTATCCTATCCCTGATCTCAACTGTCATCCCGCTTGGCCGTATTACGTTGAAGCTATCCTTCCAACTTTTGAAAAGGTCTATGGTAATTCTGAGGTGGTTCTAGATCTTTTCGATAAGATCGGTTATGATACTGGAACTATAGAGCAGATAAAGAGGGATGAATTATCTGGAACTAAAATACGTAAGAGGATTAGAGAGGGTAGGGAATGGAAAGACCTTGTCCCTGAAGAGGTTGTCGAATATCTAGGTGATATAGATATGAAACATAGAGTTAAACCTAAAGTCGAAATAGATTCTGAGAGCGATAAAAAAGCTGCACATCTTCTCACTAAAAAGAACAAAACGATCGCTGTGGCGGAATCCTGTACTGGTGGATTGATCGCTAATAGGTTGACATCAGTTCCTGGATCTTCAAACTACTTCATGGCCGGATTCGTGACTTATAGTGATGAGGCAAAAAAGGAACTGCTTGGAGTAGATGAAAAAGTAATCATTGAAAAAGGGGCGGTGAGTCTTGAAGTTGCTAAACAGATGGCAGAGGGCGTAAGAAAGGATAGAGATACTGATATCGGTCTGTCATCTACAGGTATTGCTGGACCCGGTGGAGGGAGTGAAGAAAAACCTGTTGGTACGGTACATCTAGGACTTTCGACTGAAGAGATGACGGAAACAAGATCATTTCATTTTTCTGGAGATAGAGGCGATGTAAAAGAACAAACTTCTGAAAAAGCTTTGAGATGGATAATCGAATTATTGGAAGATTAGAGAAATCATTAGATTATCATTTTGAACTATTCGCATTCCGGACAAAGCAGTCGACTATTCTCCAAGATCAGCTGTTCAGAATAAACCCCACAGCTTTCGCAGTATCCAGAGGTCTCTCTCTTCATCGATTCACTGTACTCTTGATCTTTACTAGATCCTCTGATTCTTTTGTATTCTCTAGTTATCTCGATCAAGGTAGGGGATATCTCTAAAATATCATTTTCCGTTATTATTCCGACCATTTTTCCTCCATCGACGACCGGAAGTCTCCTGATTTCGAGATCGGCCATCGTCTTAGCGGCTTCTTGTATCGGCTTGCTGCTCTCGATAGTATGTACTGGAGTCGACATTATCTCCTTCACCAAAACATTATCTGGGTCTAACCCCTCAGACACGATATCATCCACGATATCCATCTCTGTCAAAATTCCTGTGAGTTCTCCATCATTGTCGAGGACGACTAGACTGCCTGTTTTGGCTTCGCTCATCAAGTTAGCTGCCGTCCTTATATTTTCATCTTTCTTAATTATAAGAGGGCTCTCTGACATGACACTTTTGA
>CAZRWG010000198.1:0-3346 GCA_964603805.1 uncultured Thermoplasmata archaeon | reverse complement strand
CTGAAATAATGGAAGCCGCCGAGTCCTTTGAGACGGAAAAGCAGGTGGGAAGTTCCACAATGGCTCACAAGAAAAATCCTATACTAGCGGAAAATATATGTGGATTGGCTAAGACCCTTAGAGGTTTTGTAACTCCAACATATCAGAACAACATCCTATGGCACGAAAGGGACCTTACTAATTCTTCCTCGGAGAGGATCACAGTAGCTCATGTTCTCGTTCTTTTAGATGATATATTGAGGAAAAGTGAAAAGCTGTTCAGAAATCTCGAAGTGTTTCCGGAGAACATGATGAAGAACATAGAAATGAGCGACGGTCTGGTAATGGCGGAAGCGGTGATGATCCATTTAACCGAGAAAGGTTTGAGCAGGCAGGAGGCCCACGAGATCATGAGGAAAGCCTCGATGGAAGCGAGGGCAGAAGAAAAACCGATGATTGACAAACTTCTAGAAAAAGAGGATGTGATGGAAATAACCAGTGAGAAGGAACTGGAAAGAGTTTTCGATCCCGAACAATATCTGGGCAGGGCAGAGGAGATAGTCGACGAAATCGTAGCTAGATCGGATTAATCACTCTCAACCTCTTTTTCTCCACTACCTTCTATTTCTTCTGCACTTTCTTCTTCCTCGGGCTCTTTTTCCTCTTCTGGTTTACCTTTTTTCCGTTTCCTCTTCCTTGGTTTCAACCTGAGACGTCCGTATAGAAGTATTTCAATAGTCGTAGCTGCGAATAATTGTTTTTTGTATAGATCCAAAGCTTGATCTCGTTTCAACTGAGCGTTTATCTGTACTCTTACTAGTGCTCTTCTCAACTCCTTCGTCTTTTCCATATCCATTATTTTAGAGATAAGAAAAGGTAGTCGATCTGGATATTCTATAGCTTCAGCTACTGGCACCCATTCTTCTTCTAGAGATTCCGCACCTTCCTCACCCGTTAGTATCTCCACTAACTCTTTGGAGAATTCTTTTCCCTGCACATCGATCTTCGATTTTCGCTGGACTTCTTCGTTCATATAACAGAATAATTGTAACGGCGTTAATTTAGTTTTATCCTAGTTTTCATAGGATCAAGAGTTTCTTCATGATATTTCTCACTTTTTAGAAAGGTTTTTGATCTCATAAATATATCTACGGTGCTGCCCTGTTTCCACAACAATATCGTTATTTTTTTGATCATTATATCCGCCTCATCTTCATATTCTTGAATGCACTTTTCAAGCGATAGCCCTTAAATCTACTGAATCACTTCTACAGGAAAGATTGTCGTATTCTTTATTAGCGAAAAATCTCGAAGAAAAAACATGTTATAAATGAACTGAGTAGCCAATTACATTTTTTTAGGAGGAAAAAGTAGCTATTTCTACTTTCGCTTAGTATATAGACGATTTCAAATTTTTTTGAAACCGTAATCTTTATTAACCTCTGATTTATACTCCACATCACAGTATTTCAAATAATATTGAAATGAGAGGAACAGCATGTTGGAACAACTTTATGCGATACTTAGAAGTGGTTTGGAAATGGTAATCTATTACCTTAGCACTCACACTTTGACATGTTTGATTCCAGCTTTTTTTATAGCAGGAGCTATAGCAGCTTTCATAAAAAAAGAATCTATCGTAAAATATCTTGGTCCAAGCGTCAAAAAGAAGATATCTTATCCTATAGCGTCTATTTCTGGTGCTGTATTGGCGGTATGCAGCTGCACTATACTTCCCATGTTCGCTGGTCTCTATAAAAAGGGAAGCGGTGTCGGTCCAGCTACCGCTTTTCTGTATTCAGGACCCGCCATAAACATCTTAGCTATAGTTTACACCGCATCTGAATTAGGGTATCAGATTGGTCTAGCGAGAGCCATCTCGGCTGTAGCTACAGCTTTTGTTATTGCATTTTTGATGTCTTACATATTCAAATCTGACGATGAAGAAACGATCGATCAAAATTTAAACAACTTAACGAATTATAATGATGAAAAAGAAAGATCTATTTGGATAAAGTTAACTTTTTTCGGATTGTTAATAGCTATGTTGTTGATAGGAGCTTCCGGTTCTTTCGATTGGATGCTGAAAACAGTGATATTATTATCTGCGATAGCCCTTCTCGTTTTTCTACTCAGTAAGTACTATAAAATTCAAGAAGTTAAAAATTGGGGTTCAGAGACTTGGTTTCTCACTAAGAGAATATTTCCTATATTGATCATAGGAACTTTCATCGTTGGAGTGATAGAGTTTTTCGTTCCACCAGAAACATTTAGACCTTACTTGGGTAGCAATAATTTATCTGCCTCCTTTCTAGGATCGATAATTGGAGGGATCTTATACATGCCTACACTTCTTGAAGTCCCGATCATCGGAACGACATTCGGCTACGAAGCAGGAGTGATGGGAGATGCACCTGCTCTTAGTTTACTTCTTGCGGGCCCTTCTTTGAGTTTACCGAACATGATAGTACTTTTAAGGATAATGAAAATCAAACACTGGTTAGCTTATATCATTACAGTTGTGATTCTTTCAACTTTGATGGGATTCACGTATGGTATGATAGTTTCATGATTTGATAAGAAAAAGGAGGTGAAAATATGAAAATAGAAGTTTTAGGAACAGGATGCGCAAAATGCCAAAAATTGGAGAAGAACGCTAGAAAGGCTATTGAAGAGTTAGGCATTGATGCAAAGATAGAGAAAGTCGAAGATCTGAGTGAGATAAGTGCTCGTGGAGTTATGATGACGCCTGCGTTAGCAATCGATGGAGAAACAAAGTCTAAAGGAGAAGTACTAGGTACAGAAAAGATTAAGGAACTACTCAAAAACTAATTTGAGATCTCGAGAGATTGTTTAAAGACCATTTTACGGAGCATATTTTTTACCCTTTTCTTTTATTCGATAGATAACAAAATTCGCTTCTCTCTTTCCTTCTATAAGATTTTCTTCCTTCAGCACAGAAAGATGATAAGACAGTTTTGAATCTTTTATCTCAAGCATCTCTTTCAAGAGGCAGACGCAAAGGTCCTGTTCATCTAAAAGAGCTAATATTTTCAATCGCAACTGATTAGAAAGAGCTTTATGGACTTTACTTCTTTTCTCTATCTCCAAATTATCTATCTTCTCTAAAAGCTGTGTTAACCCTCCTCGGTTTTCTAGTTCTTCTTCTATCTCATCAGGTATTTCCATCACTCACACCTATTTTTATAAAAAGATTTGTTGTCGCTTATATATAGTTTATGAAATAAACCTTTTCAACCTTAAAAAACGAATCATGAAAAAAATATTAAAAATAAAAAAGATATTTGAATTGGTTTTTATTCTTCTTCATCTTCCTCGTCAGTTCTCCAGGAGCCGACATCAGTAT
>CAZRWG010000197.1:0-3364 GCA_964603805.1 uncultured Thermoplasmata archaeon | reverse complement strand
AAAAGAGTTCAGTGATTGATTACGGGATGATCATGACCATCGTCTCTTATTTCCTTATTAATGAAGGTCTACCCCTTACAGTTCTAAACATAATCGTAATCGTAGGATTTTTGTTTTTACTAGTAGGTATTTGGTTCTTCGCGAGATACTTGTTACTTTTGGACAGAATAGAAGATAATTCTAGAAAGGGATCTCAAGATGAAGATATTATTTCATTTACTAGGTCTGCTCGGATGTTTGCGGTACGTGGGATTTTTACCAATACTCTCCTTGGAGCCTTCCTCGCTATCATAGCTTCTTTGATGGGGTCCTACAGTTCTTTAGGAAGGATCACGCCAGGACGGATAGAAATCTTCTTGATGATACTTTTCACTTTTTTCTTATTCCTAGTGATATATAAGATGATCAGTCTAATGGTATCTGAGGAGGAATAAATGAAGAAGATCCAAAAAGGAGGAAATAAAATTGATTGAAAAATGTCCAAAATGTGGAAAGACAGTGATGAAGGATTCGAAAGAAGAGGCTTACTGGTGTCCGCACTGTAAAAAATATTACTCTTACGAGAAAGTCGAAAAAAGTGATTGATATTGATACTCTAACTCTTCTTGTCAATTTACGATTAAAAATATATATCTCTTCAATAATCTCAAATATATGCCTGGAACAGTATTCATAAGCGGGGATAATGTTGATCTCGTAACTATCGAAGAAGAAGACATCGAGTGGATGAGAGATAATATCAACGATCCCAATTTGAGAAAGACGATCACAGCGAGGTATCCGGTGAACATGAAGCAGGAAAAGGAGTTTTTCGAGAACGTGGTCTCAGAACGAGAAGAAGGTGTACATTTGATCATCGCTAAAGAAAATAAAAGGATCGGAATGATCTCTCTATTCGACATAAATCGAGATGAGGGGCGGGCAGAGATAGGAATCTGGATAACGTCCTCTAAACAGGGAAAAGGTCATGGGACCGAAGCCTGCGAAATCATCACTGAGTACGGGTTTAGAGAGTTAAGATTACATCGAATCTATGCAAGAGTTCTCGAAAACAATCCCGCTTCACTGAAGGTCTTCGAAAAGTTGGGTTTTGTAAAAGAAGGAAACCTAAGAGATCACGCCTTCATAGATGGAGATTATCAGAATATGCATGTTTTTGGTATTTTGAGGGAAGAGTGGAGAAGGTCCAATTAACCACTTTTCGTTGAAAAACAGACGCTAGAGAATGTTATCACATCCTTCTTGTCCTCTAATCATTAACATAAAATATGATATAGCGGACGCATCAGAAATCAAAGATTTCTAACTGACCGCTTTTCGTAGAAAAGCAGATGCCAGAGAACTCAAACGAGTTCTTTTTTTTTCCATCAATTATAGAAACAAAAAACGGACGCGATGGGATTCTACTCAGAAAAATATAAAATTTTTCTAAGTGCTCACGAAATTAGTATATAATTTTATTCGCGAACCCAAGGGTTCTCATCCCACTGCTTAAAGAAAACAAAAAACGGACGCGATGGGATTCTACTCAGAAAAATATAAAATTTTTCTAAGTGCTCACGAAATTAGTATATAATTTTATTCGCGAACCCAAGGGTTCTCATCCCACTGCTTAAAGAAAACAAAAAACGGACGCGATGGGATTCGAACCCATGATGTCTGCCTTAGAAGGGCAGCGCCTTATCCAGGCTAGGCCACGCGCCCAATACGATTAAAATTTTTGTTTATGTACGTAGACGTATTCAGCTAGTTTGTGGTATATGTCCTGGCTATATTCAAGGGCATCTTGATGGCCTTTAATGTGTGCGGAAGATTCTCTATCTTCCGCAGCAGCCTACGCGCCTAAATATAGTAGTCATATCTCAACTGATAGACCAATAAGAGTTTTTCGCCTCACTCTTCTCCTCCCTCTTTATCCGCAGAGCTTTGCTCGAGTGATTCAGAGGAAGCATCTTCTTCTTCGATAATCTCCTTCTCCTTTTCCTCGCTAATCACTTTAGACATCGCCTTAAGTCTGTCGTCCTCTTTTAGATTCATCACTTTTACACCCATAGTGTTTCTACCCTGTTTGCTTATGTCGCCTGCCTGAGTCCTTATTATCATTCCTTTCCTGCTTATAAGCACGATCTCTTCGTCCTCTTCTACCTTACGGGCACAGGCTACCTTCCCGTTCCTTTCTACCGTCTTCATAGTTATAACGCCTTTCGCACCTCGGTTGGTCTTCCTGTAATTGTCAACGTCACAACGCTTTCCATAACCTTTTTCAGTGAGCGTCAACAGAGTGTCTTGATCATCAGCTAGGGTCATACTTACCACTTCATCCTCGTCTTCCAACCTTGCCCCAATAACTCCCATGGTGTATCTTCCTGTAGATCTCACGTCTTCTTCGTCAAATCTGATCGCCTGCCCATTTTTAGTCGCGAGTATAACATCTTTAGAGCCGTCTGAAAGTCTAGTCTCGACCAACTCATCGTCATCTCTAAGTTTGATAGCCCATATGCCGGTAACTCGAGGATTACTATACTCTGCAAGAGATGTGCGCTTGATTTTGCCCTTCTTAGTAGCGAAGAGCAGATACTCATCTTCAGAGAATTCACTTACAGGTATCAGATCTTCTATGTTTTCGTCGTCCTCTAACCTCGGAAGCATATTCACTATAGGCCGTCCTTTAGACCTCCTGCTTCCTTTTGGTAACTTATAAGCCTTGAGCCAGTAAACTTTACCCTTATCAGTAAAGAATAACAGGTAATCGTGAGAATTCGTAACAAAGAGATCCACAACATGATCTTTTTCCTTAGTATCCATACCTATGAGACCGACACCACCTCTCCTTTGTTTTCTATAAGTTTCCACGGGCGTTCTTTTTATGTAACCTCTCTGGGTCAGAGTTATAACAAGGTCTTCCTCAGGTATCAAGTCCTCCGTCTCCAAGTCTTCCGCATCTTTATTTATCTCCGTCCTTCTCTCATCGCCGTATTTATCAGCCATCTCGTCCAATTCTTCCTTGATAATATCCATTATCCTTTCCTCGTCTCCAAGTATATCTTTGTACTCCTTGATATCTTCCTGTAATTCCTCGTATTCAGTCTGCAGTTTGTCTCTTTCCATCCCTGTCAATCTTCTCAATCTCATATCTAGTATCGCTTGAGCCTGATCATCGCTAAGCAAGAACTCGGACATCAGCCTATCTTTTGCTTTAGCCTGCTCCTCTGAAGAGCGTATTATGCTGATCACTTTATCTAGATTATCGAGCGCTGTAAGAAGACCCTCGAGTATGTGAGCCCTGTCCTGGGCTTTATCCAGTTTATATTTTGTTCTCCTAGTTATAACATCTACTCTGTGATCGATGAAATGCTGGAGCGTC
>CAZRWG010000196.1:0-3374 GCA_964603805.1 uncultured Thermoplasmata archaeon | reverse complement strand
CTGTAAGATTGACTAAAGATGGTGAAGAGGTTGATGTAGCCATAACGGCAAGACCCACTAAATACTTGGATGAGCGCCATCATGTTGTGGTGTATAAAGATATCACCGAGCAGAAAGAGATAGAGGAAGAATTGAAACGTAAAGAGGTATACCTTGAACATACACCTGAATTCATAACGGTGATCGACGAACAGGGAGAGGTAAAGTATTGGAATCATCCTTCCTCTGAATCGGATGTATTCGATCCATCTGAGATCCTTAGTTCTAGCGGATTTGAATTTATTCATCCAGAAGATAGGGAAGAAGCTCAAGAAATGTTTTCTGAAGCTCTACAGAATCCGGATGAAGAGTTTAAAGTGGAGGTAAGGGGCAAGACAAAGGAAGGTTGGAGATGGTTTGAAGCTATAGCGGTCAACTGCTTGAATGATTCAGAGATCGAGGGTATTATAATTTCCGGAAGGGACGTAACCGAGCGGAAGAGGGCAAAGGGAAAATTGAAAAGAAATAAAACCAGACACGAAACACTCTTTGAAGAGAATCCCGAAGCTGTGGTGGAACTTGATGAGGAAATCAGGATAGTTAATGTGAATGAAAACTTCGAAAACCTATTTGGATATGATGAAGAGGAGATTTTAGGGAAAAATATCAACGATCTGATCGTACCGAATGATAGACTGGAAGAGGCGGAAAAACTCGATGAACTCGATAAAAGATCAGGGAAGGGTTATCTGAAATATGAAACGGTTAGAATGACAAATGAGGGGGAAAAGGTTCCTGTAATAATCACTAGTAACCCTATAGAACAGGATGGGGTAACTCATCATCTCGCAGTTTATAAAGACATCAGCGAAAGAAAAAGAGTTGAGAAGCAAAGAGAGAAGGGGAAAAAAAAGCTAGAGGAGTTACATCGGATTAGTGCTAAGTTGGAGACATGTCAATCTGAAGATGAAGTTTACTCCTACGCGGTGGAAGCTGCAGAGGAGATCTTGGAATTTGACCTCTGTGGTTTCGACGCTGTTGAAGGTGATAAATTTGTACCAAAGGCTATTTCTTCTGATGTGCCAGAAGAAGGGTACGTGGACAGGGAAATAGAGGAAGGAGGTATCAGTAAAAAGACTTATCTCAATCAGAATTCATATCTAATCGATGATCTTACTAGTGATGAGGATTCTAAACCAGTAAAAAGTGAGTATAGGTCCCTCATAAGTGTACCGATCGGTAAATATGGAATATTCCAAGCTGTTTCTACTGAACCTAATCATTTTGACGAAGAAGATATGAAAATGGCAGAAATCCTGATAGATCACTTGAAAGAGGCCTTGAAGAGAATAGAGATGAAAGGGCGAGAGGAATTCCTACATTCTCTGCTCAGACACGACGTGCAAAACAAAACACAGGTCGTGAATGGATATCTTCATCTGTTAGAAGAATATGATGATATCCCTGATGAAGCTAAGGAGTATATTGAGAAAGCAAGGAATGCTACAAGGGCAAGCGATGAAATAATAGAGAAGGTTAGAAAGCTAAGGCAGATTGAACAGGAAGATGAAATCGAAGAGATCGATATAGGTTCAGTTTTAGAAGCGATTTTGTCAGAACATAAGAGTCAATTGGAAAAAGAAAATATAGGTTTAGAAATAGAAGGATCAGGATGTAAGGTCAAAGGTGGGACTTTGTTAGAGGAGATGTTCTCTAATCTGATAGAGAATTCTATACTTCACTCAGATTGTGATAAGATCAGGATCCGTTTT
Organism: uncultured Thermoplasmata archaeon; assembly: GCA_964603805.1. Taxonomy (GTDB): domain Archaea; phylum Thermoplasmatota; class Thermoplasmata; order Halarchaeoplasmatales; family Halarchaeoplasmataceae; genus Natronoplasma. The sequence continues at coordinate 1,623 of CAZRWG010000196.1, read as the reverse complement.
GAACCGAAAGAAGATGAATGCATTGTGACAGTTGAAGATGATGGTAAGGGGATTACAGACGACGTTAAAGAAAAGATATTTGAGAAAGGCTTTAAGAAAGGTGAAAATGCAGGTAGTGGTCTAGGGATGTATCTTGCGAAGGAGATAGGCGAAAGTTATGACGGTAATGTAGAAGTGAAAGATTCGGAACTCGGTGGAGCAAGATTCGATGTTTATTTGAAAAGAGTGCAAAATTAGTGAAAGGATACTAGCGCAGTAGAACGGACTTCACGAATGAAATGAAGTCGGAAGAAATGGTGAGAGAACTGATCAAGAAGAAATATGACCTGAGTAGGTGTATCTATCTCTAGACATGTATATCTCCTAATCTAATAATCAGAAAGATAAGGGATGGATTAAGATTTAAAAATAAATGATGAAATATTTCTTAGAGATAGATATGGGTTAAACTGATATATAATATACATCATAAATAGGGTATTAGACGGACTATAAAAATAAGGGTGTGATCATGAAGGATGAGATAAACATCCTGCTCGTGGATGATGAGCTATCCCTGTTAGATCAGGCAAAGATATTTCTGGAGAGAGTAGAGAATCTAAACGTTATAACCGCTGCCTCGGCAGAGGAAGGTCTAGATTTACTACACGATGATATAGATGTCATCATTTCCGATTACCAGATGCCGGAGATGGATGGGATCGAGTTTTTGAAGATACTCAGAGAAAGTGAAGATGACATCCCTTTCATAATCCTGACGGGAAAAGGTAAAGAGGAAGTCGCGATGGAAGCATTGAATCATGGTGCGGATGGATATCTAAAAAAAGAGGGCGATCCTAAAAATCTGTATGATCTCCTCTCTAAAGCTATAATTCAAGAGTACCAAAGATGGAAAATTGAAAGAAAGTTAGAAGAAAACAAAAAGAAGATAAAAGAGCTCCATCAGACAGCCTCCGACATGATCTCGTGTGAAAAAGAAGAAGATGCTTATTCTTTGATCATAGAAAGTGCCGAGAGGATACTCAACTACGATCACTGCGCTATAATGGAGATGATCGACGGCGTTTTCCAGGTAAAGGCGATATCTGATGTAGATTTAGAGAAAACATTTTATGAGCTAATCGATAAGAAGTGGGGAGAGCAGGATGGTTTCTTAGAGAAAGAAAAGGTCCTAATAGAGGATATCCAACAAGATGATGAAGGAAAAACAATCACCGAAGAGTTTGATTTTCGGTCAGTGATCAGTTTACCTATAGAAGATATAGGGGTTTTCCAAGCCATCTCTAAAGAGCCTAGATATTTTGATGAAGATGACATAAAGATTTCGGAACTGCTTTTATCTCATCTAACCAATGCTGTAAATAGGATCAAGTCAGAAGAAGAATTGAAGAGAAAGGAAAAACTTTATCGAAAGATCTTTCAAACCACTGGGAGTGGTATGGCTCTGGTAGATGAAAAAATGAAGATTTCGGTAGCTAACGAAAAGTTCTACAAAATGCTAGGATACTATCAAGAGAGCTTAAGGCAAAAAGACTTTTTGAATTTCATTTTTGAAGAGGACAGAGAAAGAGTGAAACGTTACTGCAAAAGGGCGAAGGAAAATCAGGAAAGTATTCCAGACCG
>CAZRWG010000195.1:0-3381 GCA_964603805.1 uncultured Thermoplasmata archaeon | reverse complement strand
TCATCATAGTTCTATTCTATACTGTGAGTCTTTTTATAGCTCCTTTGACTCTCGAACCAGGTACTGTTGAAGGATTGAACGGAGCCGCTAATAGGATAGTTCATAGCCATGAATGGCAGGACCTATCTTATTATCATCATGCGGTATATCTTTTCAGCGACCTAAACTGTCACCAACAGCATGAACGCTCTTATACATTGAATGGAAATCAGATGCCAGTCTGCGCAAGAGACGTCGGTATCTTCGTTGGATTCAGTTTAGGATTCCTATTTATGAGTTTTGTTAGAGGTGCTAGAGATCTTAAGGATATACTTTTAGATACTATGAATTTGGATACTGAGATGTCGGAGACCAAGAAGACGATCTTCTTGATCATCGTCGGAGCTGTCTTAGCACTCCCTTTGATTTTGGATGGGAGCATACAATTGGTTTCAGACTACGAGAGTTTCAATGCTTTTAGAACCTTTACGGGATTGCTTTTTGGGTTCGGTTTTTCAGTTTTCATATCAGGTCTGATCCTATCTTCTTCATCATTTGAAGACTATAGGTAAGGTCAAAGGCAAAGCTTATATAAGATTTAGTAACTCACAACAGTTGAGGATTTACGATGACTCACTGGCAAGGTAAATCAAAACGTAAGCTTACAGGCGGTAAAAGAATTTACCATCGAAAAAAGAGAAAATTCGAGATAAGTAGCGATTATGAATTTCCTGTACTAGGTGAAGAAAAGATAAAAACTGTTAGGTCTCGCGGTGGAAATCACAAAGCCCGTGTTGTAGGAGCGGAAAAGGTCAATCTTTCCGACAAGGAAGGTAATGTCAAGCAGGTAGAGATTAACAATGTAGTCGAAAATCCGGCGAACCCGAACTACGTTCAGCGGAATATCTTGACAAAAGGGGCCCTAATAGAAACGGAAGATGGTAAAGCTAAAATCACCTCTAGGCCCGGTCAAGATGGAGTCATCAACGCTGTGCTTGTAGAGGATTGAGGATGGCCGGGAGAGAAAGGAAAACTTGGATTATTTTTCCCGAGTATTTTGATAAACAACTCTCTAGAGCTGAAAGTAGGCGAGTCCCTAAAAAACTCGCTGTCAATTCTCCTGATATCGAAGAGATCGGAGATATATTAGATTCATGGGACATCCCTAATAGAGTAGAAAAGCATCAACATCATCCATCGACCTGGTACAAAAGAAACGGTAGGATCATAATCCCCAAGCAAAAAGGTAGTAAACAGGAATTACTTAAGAAGATATGTGAAGAATTGAAAAGACGTAGGCAAAACTAAGGAGTCTCTCTTTTTATTTTAAGATAATCTACCTCATCATTTTTAACTCTAGCATATAAGAAATCTTTTCTAACACTGTGGGCTACTCTCACCGCTCTACTAACTTGATACCATTGGCATTCATAGTTCCTTTCTAAAGGTTGAACTATATATTCTGCGTGTTTTTCATCTGGGTCTGCCGAATAGGCTCTGAAAGGTGCGCCATATTTAAAACCGGTCTTTGGAATCAATCCACGGTCTCTAAGATCCTTATAAACTTTATATTCAGTCTGAAATCCTCCTCTATTTTCTTCATACAAAGACTTTAAATCTTCCTTGTTTAAAACTTCTTCAGTATCGATGTCCCTAACTTTAAGTATATCCAATTCAACGAGATACAGGGTTTCGTAGATTGATAATCTTAGAGTGCCTTCTTCTTCAAATCCATAGAAATTACCTTCATAGAGGTCCTCATAACCTCTTTTTATTATGGTTCCGTCACCATACAAAATACCGTTCAGCTTATTTAGACTATACTCTTCGATGTCACCTTTTAAGTCGATTGTCGAGAAAATATAATAAGTAACATCTCCTTCTTCGTCGACTAGAGCGATCAACATCGTTTTTTTTAGATTCGAGACCTGATCGTGATTATGCAAAATATCGTTTATATCGAAGTTGTCTCTTTCCCTATAGGCGAACAACCAATATTTTGAAGGAGTTTTATTAGGTCCGCCACCTCTAGGAAAGACTCTGAACGTAGCTGGATCAGATGCTTTTTTCAATACATAACCTCTCATTCTCATATCTTTATAGGGAAGATATTCTCTATGGAAGTCCTCTTCTGATATCTTTTCGATTATATGTTCTCTTTCTAAATCATTACCGTTTTCATCGACGATATCCAACCGGTCTGCCTCCATCAGGTAGAGACCTTCATAGAAATCTAACTCAACGCCTCCATCAGAGAGAGGCTTTCCAAAATAACCCTTGTTATAGATTTGGTTACCTTCCTTCTCATCATCTACGACTACACTGTTTTCTTTGAGTATGCCTGTCAAGTTTAATCGGTTCAGGCAAAGGAAAGGAATTATAAAAGTATATTCTTTTTAAGAGTGATACCATGTCTCCAAAGTTCCTAGTAATTTCCGACATCCATGGATCTAAAAAGTCTCTAAACAAGATCAACGCTGCATTCCACAAGTATGATCCCGATTTTTCAGTCCTATGTGGAGATATAACTCATTTCGGAAAGCAGGAAGAAGCCGTAGATATCTTAGATAAGATACCAACTGATGATGTTTTAGGAGTGATAGGTAACTGTGATCCTGAAAACATTATGCATGCTTATGAAGAGATAGGAGGGGAATATATCGAACTAAAGAAAGTTGAAAGAAGAGGACTTAGTTTTATCGGTCTTTCAGGCTCTAATTATTCTCAGGAGAAAGTAGATGCTTTTGAAGATAGATCGAAAGGCATCGATGTATTCGTGTTTCATCAACCTCCGTATGGAATACTAGACAAAGCTTCTGGTAATAAACACATAGGGAGTAAGAAGCTCCTTCCTGTTGTTGAAGAAAATAGACCAAAACTTGTTCTAAGCGGCCACGTTCATGAAGATAGAGGTATAATGGAAAAAGAAAGTACGGTATACATGAATCCGGGACCTGCAGCGGATGATAACTTAGGTTTAGTGAAGATTGAAGATGAAAATGTAAAAGCTAAGTTGATTTAGATTTTATAAAATATTATTTTTTATTTCAATAAAATTTATTATAGGATTTATGTAATAATTTAACTTCTTTTTCAAATCGCATAATTAATTAATGTCAATCAAAAATCATTGTTTTGTTATTATTATGCATAAATAAGTTTAATGTTGTTATTTAATTTTTTGTTATAAAATCAATTGTCTAAATTATTTTAAATTTATTGTAAATCAAGGTTTTGCTCAATTTAAGAATAACCGTAATAAGATTATATTAATAATATATTTATTGAATAATTTACTATTCCTTACCTAGAAAAGGGTAAAAATTTCTGACGTAAAATCTATTATAAATTCCGACCTCTTCTTATCTTATATATAAGTATTACGTCGCATTAGTTATGTTT
>CAZRWG010000194.1:0-3383 GCA_964603805.1 uncultured Thermoplasmata archaeon | reverse complement strand
TATTTCAAGAGAGCCTACGATAACCTTGAAGACCCAGATGACAGGATAGAACTTAATCCGAGGTATTGGACCGCGGTATACAGAGAGGGAAGAAGACCATGTCCTTACTGCACTAAACCCTGCAGTCAGTACTTCAAAGCGGAAGATACTCCGTACGGAGATATAGCTGTTGACGGTCCAGAATATGAAACGCAGTACTCTCTCGGAGGAGCGTGCGAAGTCGACGATATAGAAGCAGTAGCTAAAGGAAACGAGATTTGCGACACTTTAGGGCTTGACACTATCTCTGCAGGCCTTACCATATCTTGGGCCATGGAAGCGTATGAAAAAGGCCTGATTGATACCGATATAGATCTCGAATTTGGCAACGAAGAAGCGATGTTGGAAACTTTGGAAAGGATGGCTCACAAAGAAGGAGAACTCGGAGAGTTGCTTGGTAACGGTGTTTATGAAGCGACAAAGAAAGTCGGTCAAGGCTCCGAAAAATTCGCGATCCACGTAAAAGGTATGCCCCCTGCCGGTTTTGAAGTAAGAGGGGTCAAAGGCATGGCTTTGGCGTTCGCTGTAGCTCCAAGAGGAGCTGATCACCTTACCTCTTGTCTGTATGCGATAGAGATGGCCGGTAGTTACTGGGACTTCGAAGATTACGATAGAACTGAATTGAAAGGTAAAGCCTTCGCACTGAAAGCTATGGAAGACCTCATGACTCTTTACGATATGACCGGCATGTGCAAGTTCTCTAGAGGCTTGATGGTAGATGAAGGTCAATTAGAATTATTGAACGCTATGACCGGCTTCGATATGGGCCTTTCAGAGTTCCTTAAAGCAGGTGAAAGAGTCTACAACCTCTCAAAAGCGTTCAATATAAGGAACGGTTTTGGAAGAAAAGATGACAAATTACCTGATAGAGTCTTCGAAGACGAAGTGCTTTACGGTCCAACAGAAGGAGAAACACTTTCAAGAAGAGAATTCGAAGAAGAACTCGACAGGTACTACGATGTGAGAGGTTGGGATGATGAAGGGGTCCCATCTAAGAATACACTGAAGAGATTAGATCTACCACAAGTGGCTGAAGAACTTGGATCAGTTAAAGAGAGAAAGTAAATAGCTAAAGAATGAAATTTGAAAAACTCTTTATCCTTTTCTTTTATATCTTTTTTCGATTAGAGATTTAGCAAGTCCAATGGCCATCGTAGTATCATCGGTGTATCTCAATCTTTCTGAATTTTCGATCTTTGATCGCAACTTTTCTTCAGTCTGAAATTTAAAGGCTAGTTCTTCTACGGAATCTCCTAGAGCGCTGCCGATAAGACACCCCTTAAATTTGCTCCCCATTGACATAAAAGAACTCACAAAATCTCTTCTTCAAACACATTCAATGTTCTTTCTATATCTTCACGAGAGATCTCCCGATGAGTCACGAACCTCATCAAGTTTTTCCCTAAGGCCAAAGTGAGTATACTTTTCTCTTCCAATATCACTCTTAATTCTTCTGCCGTCTTCTCGAACTGGGAGGTATCGAGCATCACTATATTCGTCTTGTACTTATTAGGTTCTATATCGATACCCATCTCTTTCAAACCGTCAGTGAGAATTCTCGCATTCTTATGATCCTCTTTCAATCTTCGTACCATCTTTTCAAGAGATATGATGCCAGGTGCGGCTATCACACCTGCCTGTCGCATCCCTCCTCCTAATCTCTTCCTCGTCTTTCTAGCTCGCTTGATGAATTCTTCACTACCAACAAGCATGGAACCGACTGGAGCGCTCAATCCTTTGGAAAGGCAAAACTGTACCGAATCTACTGGTCCTACGAGTTCAGCTATATCTTCATCCAAAGCTTCTGAAGCGTTGAATATTCTCGCTCCGTCGAGATGTACCTTCATATCATTATCGTGTGCTATATCACTGACTTCTTTAGTATAATGAGAGTCTACAGGTATACCACCTGCAACGTTGTGCGTGTTCTCAATACACAGCAACGATGTTTCAGGATGATGTATGTTTTCTTCTCTTACAGCTTCCTCGATCTCTGATGGGTTCATAAATCCCTTACTGTCATCTAAAGTTCTAGATGATAAACCGGCGAGTGAAGCATAACCACCGACTTCATACCTATATATATGACAATCTCTACCAAATATTATCTCTTCTCCCGGTTCGGTATGAGTCAATAATGAAGTGATGTTTCCCTGAGTGCCAGAAGTCACGAAAAGCCCCGCTTCTTTATCCATTTTATTCGCAGCGAGTTCCTCTAGTTCTTTAACTGTAGGATCTTCCCCAAGAACGTCGTCTCCCACTTTCGCTTCTTGCATCGCCTCTCTCATTTCATCTGTTGGTTTCGTGACCGTATCGCTCCTAAGGTCGATTACATCGGATACCATGATAAAAAAATATAGAGAATATATTTAGATATTTGGTACACTGTACTTAACTGAGGTGATACCTCACGGGTGAAAGTACCATCATTGCTTTAAACCGACTATTTTAGGTCTTTGATAAGTTCATCTACATCCATAGCCGGGAAAGTCATCGTATCTATAGAGCCCCTAGAAGCTATCTCCATCACAATTTTAGTTATCACACTTTTTGAAGGAGCTTCTACCACTGTTATAAAGTCATATTTACCTAAGAGAAAATATTGTTCTATGATACTAGCTCCTTTCTTCTCCATCTCCTCGTTGACTTCTTCAATCCTTTCTGGATGATCCAAAATAGTTTTTCTACCCTCGTCCGTCAGATTTGATAATATCACATACTTCGGCATGTCTAAACCTCCATTTTATAAACGTATGATAGATTATATAAAGGTTTGTAACGATTATAAGATAAAAGGGTTCAGCATGAAATTAGACATAGAAAATAATTCAGCTCTGGTTTTAGCCTCTTCAAGCGGACTTGGAAGAGCTTCTGCCAAAGCCTTAGGTAAAGAAGGTGTAAACGTTACTATAAATGGTAGGGACGAGGGAAAATTAGAGCGGACGATAAAGGATCTTGATCATGAGGTAAAAGGAGATATAAAAGGGATTCAAGGAGATATCTCCAAAAAAGAGGATATAAAAAAAATGGTCGAACAAACTGTCAAGAATCAAGACGGATTAGACCATCTCGTAACTTGCGCTGGAGGGCCGCCTAGCAAAGCTTTCGTTGATACAGATGATCAGGATTGGTACGAAAATTTCGACCTCCTAGTCATGAGTGTAGTGAGAAGTGTTAGAGAATCTGTAGAGTATCTTAGAGAAGGAAAAGGAACGATAGTCAATATAACATCTATGAGTGTCAAAGAAGCTATCCCAAACCTCGTTCTATCTAATTCTGTAAGGATGAGCGTTATCGGTCTGATGAAGACTCTCTCAAAAGAATTGGGGCCTGATATAAGAGCA
>CAZRWG010000193.1:0-3385 GCA_964603805.1 uncultured Thermoplasmata archaeon | reverse complement strand
TGCTTTTGGGTACCATTCCAATTGCTTTTGTACTCTACCCGATATTTGAAAGGATGGATAATATCGAAGTCAAGAGAATCATCTCAGAAGTGAGTTTAACAGACGCCGTGAGATATATTTTGATAGGTCAGGGTGTTGTGATAGCCTTGATCCTGCTCTACTGATCCTACACGAGGTCGTACAGGTAAGGATGAAAAACGTGGGATAAAAGAGCCATTATGGTGATCAATAAGAGTAAAGAAACGAAAGCCGCAGGATCTGCATCGATAACGAAAAAGAGGACAGTGCCCGCGGCAGGAGGATGCTCCAACCATAGAGAGACCATAGCTATGATAGATACAGTGAGGGCAAGAGAAATAGCTATTTCAAAAGAGAAAACAGCTGGATAAGTGGCGTAAAAGGCGAAACCTATGATGCCACATACAGCGTGGCTTCCAATTACACGCCTCGGATCTGCAGTTTTGTTAGACGGCATCGCGAAAACAACAAACGCTGAAGAACCCGCAGCGGCAACCAATACAAACTCTTCAGCTAGTATAGGTAATAAATTCAATCCTAAATAAAAAACTAGGCCGGTTAAGATGCTTTGGAAAACAAAATGCTTTAGCGTTTCCGTTTTGATCCTCCTGTTGAATATCTTGACCATCTCAAGAGGTATTATTGACGATGTACAAAATTTTTTCTTTAATGTCGTGGACGTAAGAAGAAATCATCATAGACTTAACTGGATAACTTATATATATGGTACAAAGCATTTTGGTCTAATATTTAGGTTGTCAGACACTATTCGAAAATACTAGTGTTTAGCTGATGAGTCCATTAGAAGGGGAAAAAAGGATTTTCTTCTTGAGGGCGATTCTAACCATATTAGGATGTCAAAAGAAAAGATCAAAGAAAGGGAGGATCGTTAACAAAATGAGGTGGAAAATAGTTATAGGTAATCTAGGATCGATACTAAAGTTGTTCGGTCTATCATTTTTCATACCAGTTATACCTGCTTTCTATTATCAAGAATCTCCTATACTATTCGGATTTCTACCTTATAATGCCCTGGTTTTTATCTTTCTTGCCTTTTTCACTATAACTCTAGGTTATGCTGCAGAAAATTTTACTAGATCCGAAGATTTCTATCATAATGAAGCAATAGTTCTTGTCAGTTTCGGTTGGCTAACTTTGGCATTGATTTCATCCCTGCCTTTTTTGCTGACTTATACCCTTTTTTCACCTATAGATGCCTTCTTTGAAGCCATGGCAGGTATCACAACGACCGGAGCAACGGTCTTATCTTTCCCTCTTGAAGAACATCCAAAGAGTATACTTCTATGGCGTGCTGTGATGCAATGGTTAGGAGGTATGGGTGTCATAGTTTTGTCTGTAGCCATCTTATCCAAATTGAGCAGAGGAGGATTGAGTCTTTTAGAGGCAGAATCGCCTGGTCCCGAAATAACGCGTATAAAACCTAAAATAAAGGAGACTGCCAAGAGTCTTTGGTATCTTTATGGACTTTTCACTTTGATATTGATTATATTACTACTAGGAGCTAGAGTGAATTTGTATGATGCAGTGTACCATTCTCTAACAACCATGCCTACTGGAGGCTTTTCTCCACGGACCAACAGTATTGCGTATTTTTCTTCAACGGTTCAATGGATATTCATATTCTTTATGATAATAGCCGGGGTAAATACATCACTTCAATATCAGGCTTTTGGAGGCAAACTTAAAAAATTATTCACAGATCCAGAATTTAAAGCTTATATATCCATCATAATAATTGGAGCAACGGTCGTTATCATTTTTGGAGTGGCACAAAATATATTGATTAGGGATGCTCTCTTTCAGACGGTCTCAATATTGACAACAACTGGTTATACCACTCAAAATTTTGATAAGTGGCCGGAGATTTTAAGATTGCTTTTACTTTTTTTCATGTTCATAGGTGGCTCAGCTGGTTCCACTAGTGGAGGGATAAAAGTTTTGAGAATCTTACTGATGTTCAAATTGATAAAAAGAAGACTGATAGAATTTGGCAATCCTAAGAGAGTTTTAGTAGTGTGGATGGGAGACTCAGTTATCGATGAGAGGACATTGGAGACAGTCGCGATATTTTTCGGCGCGTATTTATTGATCTTCGGGATCGGAGCCCTTGTAATGGTAGGCCTCGGTTTGGACTTGGTTTCTGGTATAGCCGCTTCCGCTAGCAGTTTGGGCAATATAGGTCCAGGTCTAGGTCTCATCTCAGATGCTTCCTTTAGATCGGTACCTTTAGGGGGAAGGTTATTCTTAGCTATATTTATGTGGATCGGTAGATTAGAAATATTTACAGCCATCGTTTTATTCAATCCTTCGATTTATAAAAAGAGAAGATTGCGTTCTCTTCTTGACTTCGATCTCAGAAGAAAGATTTGATTTTATTCAATTAATGTATCTGAGTCTCTCAATTCGTCTAACAACTCCCTCCTCGTGTCATTTAAAACAGGTCGATTCCTCCTCGCGTTTGCCAAAGCGTTTGGCTCTATTTCACTAGTTACCATATCCTCTTCAAAATAACTGCCCTTACCAATGATCTCACCTTTAGGTGAGATAGCTGTTGCTCCTCCCCAAAAGTACATGTTTTCCTCTCTACCCACCAGATTTGAGTAGAAAAGATAACTAGTAGTCTCTATCGCTCTAGTCGTGATTACCTTTTCAAAATATTTTCTCGTAGTTGAAGGTGAAGCTGAGATAACCGCGATGATATCAACGCCTTTCCGAGCCATTGTCTTAGTGATCTCAGGAAAGAAGACGTCATAACATATCAGCATACCTATCTTCCCGATAGGCGTGTCAAAAACGGGAACTTCATCGTCTGCATGAAAGTACCTTTTATCCTGGAATGGACCAAAATTGGGTAAATATGTCTTCCTGTAGGTATGAATTTCCCCTTCAGATGTTGCAAGGAGTGCCGTGTTCCTCAACCGTCCATCGCTCTTCACTTTCTCGGGCATACCGCATATGATGTTCATATCGTTCTCGGTAGCGAGATTAGAGATCTCCTGAGAAGAAGGACCCGGTATATTTTCGCTTTCATACCACAATCTGTCTCTCAAACAATAACCTGTTAGAAACATCTCCGGAAAAATCAAAAGATCTGTCTCTTCTTCTTCAGCAGTCTTTTCGATGATCTTTAAGTTCTTCTTTTTCTCTCCGATCTCGTGCTTTTTTTGGGCAAGAGTAACTCTCATATTTGCACCTACTTTTAACATATTATATAGGATTTTACCCACTGCTTAACAAACTCCGATAAACACTAATATTATGGATTATTATGTTATATGAGTGGTAATTTGACTCAGACAGATAGGACTTTAGACTCCCTTTTGAAAGGGGGAGAGGACATAATTCA
>CAZRWG010000192.1:0-3399 GCA_964603805.1 uncultured Thermoplasmata archaeon | reverse complement strand
CCGAGGCTATGACGGCTTGTCCGAAGGGAATACCCATATCTCCGTTTGGAATCTTATCATGTACCAATAGTTCGTAACCTTTGCTTTCTAAATAGGATCTTATACTTTTAACTATAGGTCTGTTGTAAGAGACTCCGCCAGATATTCCTATATTTTTTATACCTTTATCCTCGCATCCTTGGATTGCCGATTCAGCTATCGCTTCAGAAACCCCTTTTACATAAGAAAAAGCTCGATTCTTTCTAGGGCCGTCATCTTCTATCATGTTTATGAAGGCATCTAAAGTTTTTATTTTGTCTGCCGTGACTTCGATATCGTACTTTTTGGTACAATTTCCTTTCATAAGGAGATCCTCCAACTTCATCGCCGGTTCCCCTTCGTAAGTTCTCTTTTTACAAACCTCTAATCCTGCGGAGACTGCATCTAATAATCTACCGAAGCTTGTGGTTTTAGCACTATCGTTCATCAATTTATCAAGGATCTTTTTTTCTTCTTCAGTAAAGTAATCTCCTTCTATCCCTCTCTTTCTCTGTATAGCAAAAACTAGTCGTCTTGGATCTCTCACAGCTTTTTCACCACCTAACAACGGAAAAGCTTCCAAATGATTTAGACGTTCATATTGGGTTTTATCGCAGTAAAGTATCTCTCCTCCCCAACTGTTACCATCTTCGCCGTATCCTGTACCATCTATAGCAATAGTGATAATATCCTCTAACTCGTGCTCGAGTAAAAGAGATGCTCCGTGAGCCCAATGATGTTGTACTTCCTTTGTTTCTGCATTAAACTCCTCTGCAATATCGAGGCCTAATTTTCTGCTTTGGTATCGTGGATGAAGATCGACGGCCACCGAATCTATATCTCTTATTCCTAATAATGACATCAAATGTTCTCTCGTTTCATCGTAAAATCTAGCAGCGTCATATGATTTAAGATCACCTAAGTACTGGCTTGCGTATAACAATCCATCAGTAGACAGAGCAAAACACCCATCCTTATCCGCTCCTGCGGCCATGATCTCGCCCTCTTTGAATTCTAAAGCTGAAGGAACGTAACCTCTAGATCTCCTGATTATAAGTGCGTCCTGTCCATGGGTCCTAACTAAAGAGTCGTCGACTCTATTAGCTATCTTTCTATTATGGAGTAAAAAATATTTAAAAGGCAGATCAAAAGCTTCATTGTTATCTATTATCATCGGTTCTCCAGGTAGATTCGCACTAGTCATGACAACCGCATCTAATTCGCTTTTTTCGAAGAAAATATGGTGAAAGCCTGTGTAGGGAAGCATCATTCCAATGGTCGGGAGACCTGGTGCCGCGTAATCTAACAGTTTCTCTTTCTCGTCTTTTTTTTCAAATACCATTATAGGGCGCCTTGGACCGGTAAATAGATCTTTTCTTTCAATCCTTGCATATTTTTCTGCAGTTTTCAGGTCTTGAACCATTATAGCAAATGGTTTTTGGGGCCGTTGATAATCCTCTCTCAAATCTGGTATTTTTTCTAATTTACAAATTATATGCATCCCACCCCAACTTTTAGCTACTCCTATGTTTCCTCTCTCGATCAAATTAACGAAATGGGAGATGCCGCCTATTTTGTTCTTTCCCTCATCATAAAGAGTATATTTTGGGCCGCATTCTGGACAAGAAGTTGTCTGAGCGTGAAATCTTCTATCCATTGGATTTTCGTATTCCTCGAGGCAATCTTCACACATTGGGAAGGATTTCATAGTTGTTTTTTTCCTATCATAAGGAAGAGAATATATCGCGGAATAGCGAGCACCACAGTTTGTACAATTGGTGAAGGGATAGCTTTCTCTTCTGTCGTCATCGTCTTTCATCTCTTCGAGGCAATCCTGGCAAAGCGCGGTATCAACAGGGATGGTAGAGGATTCTTTTTCTCCGTGAGAACTTTCTACGATCTTGAAACCTTTCTCGGTAACGCTTTCTTCTTGTATCTCTATATCTTTGATCTCGGCTAAGGGTGGGAGATTATCTTTCAACTTTTTTATGAATAACTCCTGATCACGGTCTATTACTACTTCTACTTCTCCACCCTTGTTCTTAACATAACCATTCAAATTTAATGATCTAGCAACTCTATATACAGTCGGTCGAAATCCAACGCCTTGGACTGTTCCTTTTAAGATCAGTTTCATCGCCTAGAAAACACAGTGTCTGCTTTTTATAGTTACCCATCGAAAAGACTATTTAATTACAATTCCTCCATAGAGCCGATGATAAGTGGGATAGATGAAGCCGGTAGAGGCCCTGTTATAGGACCGATGGTAGTGGCTGGAGTCAAAATCAATGATGATGGTAAATTGATCGAACTCGGCGTAAAGGATTCTAAAAGACTAACTCCTTCGACTAGAGAAGAGCTTGAAGGAATGATAAAAGATTGCAGTGAGTTCACAATTAGGGTAGTTTCAGCGGAAGATATCGATTCTTTGCGAAATTCCATGAGTCTGAATGAACTAGAGGCAGATCTATTCGCAGCCATTATTGATGAATTGTGTGATGATAATGATACTTGTTACTTAGATTCCGCCTCAACAGACGAGAAGAAGTTTGCAAAGATGGTGAAGAGAAAAACGAATAATCAACCGGGTATCTTATCCGAGCATGGCGCTGACGATGAATATCCCGTGGTTTCTGCAGCATCTATATTAGCTAAAGTTGAGAGAGATAGGAGGATTAAGGAGATATCTGAGAAGTTTGAGAGTGACATAGGTAGTGGATATCCCTCAGATCCGAAGACACGTGAATTTCTTAGGGAGTGGATATCAGAAAAACAATCGTTACCTCCTCATACCCGGACTAGCTGGGATACCTGCAGAGAACTGATGAATAAGTCCTTGAACCGATCTATCGATGACTTTTGATTATAAGCTCTAGGGGAAGTTGGAAGATGTTTGGAGAAGTAACCAAACTCAGACTGAGGTCATCATGAGTTTTCCGTGTTTTACTCCTTTCGTACTTTTCAATCTATCGGCGATCTTTCTTATGTCTTGAGGTTTTCCCTTGATCGCCATCGTCTCCATGCAGTTGTGTTTATCAAGATGTATATGCATCGTTGAAACTATATGCGTGTGATCTTCGTGCTGTATATCGGTGAGCTTATCTGAAATACCCTTTTGCTCGTGATCGTATATAAGGGTGAAAGAACCGTAGACCTCCTCATCAGATTTTTCCCATTTTTCTTTTACAAGAAAATCTCTAATCAGGTCTCTTATCGCTTCTGATCTATTAGTGTACATCTTCTCTTCTATTTTTTTGTCGAATTCCTTCATCAGATCCGATGGGACGGAAACTCCGAACCTCGTGGTGTCACTCATATTATCTAGGACACGTGAAGGATGTTATGATTAATAAATTTCTTGTTAATGCAATCCCGAAAACA
>CAZRWG010000191.1:0-3409 GCA_964603805.1 uncultured Thermoplasmata archaeon | reverse complement strand
CCCTCTTCGTACTCGTCCTGCTCGGGCTCAACTTCTACGGTGCCTTCACCTTCTATGTTCACAGTTAGTTCGTAGTATTCGATCTCTTCTTCAAATAATGCTGTGATGTGCATATCATCTTCGATGATCATGGTGAGTTCGTCTTCAGTACCTTCATGGTCGCCTGTCCACTCGACAAAGTGCCAACCCTCGTCAGGTACAGCCGTTAGAGTCACTTCAGTCCCCTCTTCGTATTCCCCTTTGTAGGGCACTTCCACTTCTTCGCCATCGATCCTGACGGAGCCTTTTCCCTCGACATCGACTTCCAATTCATAGGACTCTACCTTCTCCTCGAAGTGTGCGGTCAAGCTCTTATTATCGTCCATCTCAATTCCAATCGGCGATTCCTCTTCCTCGTTCTCGGGATAATCGCCTTCCCAATGACTGAATTCATACCCTTCCATGGACTCGGTGTATAGTCCTATAGAAAGACCTTCTTCGAACTCTTTGCTCCACTTATCTTCGACCCTGTAGTCATCGATCGCATCTGTTGGGGGTACAGCAACTAGCACTTCACCTTCACCCTCTACCTCTATGGTCAATTCGTATGTTTGGATCTCTTCGAACACCGCCGTTATCTCTTTATCATCGTCCATGGTGATAGTGATCTCTTCCTCCGTTCCTTCATAGTCACCTGTCCACTCTACGAACTCGTGCCCCTCGTCTGGCATCGCTGTCAAAATAACCTCGGTTCCTTCGATGTAGGCATGGGTACCAGGTTCAGGATCGGTAGTGCCTTCTCCATCTACATATATCGTAAGTAAATGTTCATCTTCTTCCACTTCTCTAAAGTTCGCAGTGATCTCGTGATCGTTATCCATGGATATCGTGGTTTCGGCGGATTCAGGATCGGCAACGCTATCGATCTCGCCAGTCCATTCGTCGAAGAGCCACCCTTCGTCGGCAATGGCCTTCAGATCCACTTCCGTACCAATCCTGTAAACCAGCGTCTCTCCGTCCTCGATCTCCTCTCCATCGACTTCGACTGTTCCTTCTCCTTCGATGTTCACCGTGAGGTTGAATTCCTCCGTAACTTGCCAGCTCAAGAAAGGGTATGTTTCATTATCCACGATATTCCATATGTGTTCAGGATCGCTTTCTTCATGATCCACGCTCGTGATATCCCAGCCCCCATCTTTGAAGTTGGTGATATCTTGCATCTCCTCCGTAGTCAGGCCAGTTCCTCCGTCCGAGGTGTTGATGCCGCTTCGTTCTATATCCCAATAGGAATCGGTCACGTTTCCATCTTCTTCTATTAAGCCTACCAACCCACCACTGTATCCATTTTTACAGTCTGGTAGCTGGCCGATTGAATAGGAATTTATTATGTATCCTGCTTCATTATATTTAGGGGCTCCAAGTCTTCCAATCAAACCCCCTACAGTCTTTTCGGATATATCTGAAATGATTTCAATGTCTCCGGTGGCATATGAATTGTTTATGTAGCCTCCACTTTCCCCTATTAGTCCTCCTGCGGTACCTTTAATATCTTTTAGTAGATTACCAGTAGCATACGAATTACTCACATCACCTCTATTTCCACCTATCAAACCACCCATGGCGTCTCCACCAAAAAGTCTTATACCTTCGACATCCCCCTCAGCGTAGGAATTGTTGACAGTGGCAAAGGGGCCGTTATTCCCTATTAGCCCACCAGTATAAGTATAATAACCCCAAACATTACCTGTTGAGTAAGAGTCAATGATATTCCAACCTAAATTCCAACCCACAAGCCCACCTGCAGTATGATAAGATCCAGCATCATTTCCAACACCATATACATTGCCAGTTGAATAAGAAGAAGTGATGTTCCCATTCTTGTTTACTCCTATTAAACCCCCTGCTTGAAGCATACCCACAACATTACCTTCGGCAGAGGAGGTACCGATTGTTCCTTCAGAGACTCCAACTAATCCTCCTGCCCATTCACCTTTCGGTACATCAACCGCTGCGGACGAGTTAATAATAACACCCGTGTTTACTGCAACCAATCCCCCAGCGGTCCCTTGAAGTGATTTAACAGTCCCCCTAGCAGAAGATGCGTTGATATACCCCTCATTTTGCCCAACTACTGATCCAGTACGCCCTCTACCAGTGATCGATACTCTGGTTAATTTTACATCTCTTATCTTGGCGGTTTCTCCTATAAGACCAAAAAGCCCTACAAAACTTTTAGAAGCATCTATATGCAATTCTTTTATTACATAATCTTGACCACTAAAACTACCATTAAATTTATCAGTATTGTTCCCTATGGGCACAAATCCCTCTCCTCCCGGCCAATCTTTTGTCCAGGAGGCGTCGATATCGTTCTGAAGTACGTAATCGGCTTCTAAATCATTCTTCATCCACTGTAATTCAGCCACATTTGTTATCAGATAAGCCTTTTCTTCATCATCCCACTCAGGCTCAACAGACCCTGCAGGGAATCTGACCGTATCTCCTACAAATTCATCTTCCCCTGAGGTAGCTACCGCTTTGTATTCACAGATGAATATGTCTTTTAGCTCTTCGATTTTATGTTCGAAGACCGTTGACTCATTGATAGATTCGCTTTCAGTTTCATTCCAATCTGTCGTATTTTTTTCACGATAGCGGAAGAAAACGCTCACGTCTTCGATGTATATCTCTGTCACTTCACCTCTCAACAGGGCGCTCTCAAAGGTTAGATTGGTCTGTGGCAGAGTGCCTATCTCCACATCATCATGAGTCATAAATTCCAACGGGAAGGTGGTCTCTTCATCATCCTCCACAACACCGACAGCTTTATATTCGTACGAGGTAGCTTTGTTCAGACCGTCTTCTTCTATCTCAAATTCCTGCGGCTCTTCAAGAATTATACTATCGGTTTCCTTCCACGCCTCAATACCTATCTCTCTATATCTAAAAAACACTTCGATCTCGTTATTTGGGACCTTGAAAACCTCGCCCTTGAACGTTGCTTGATGTCTGCTTATATTTTCTACGCCCCAGATCGTTACATTGCCAGTGACGCTATCTACGGCCTTCCGGGCGTTTATTACTCCGTGCCCGTAGCGTGTGTTTTTATCTTCGTCAGGTAGAGAATCTCCGGCCTCGTGATGATTTGCGGTTATCTTCAAACAGTCATAAACATTTCCTACGGAAAGATTTGAATTTGCATCAAACATCAAGGTTATGGTTCCCGCCACGTGAGGTGTGGCCATAGAGGTACCATCCTTGTATCCCCACTCCTCACCAGGCACAGCCGATTTGACTCCTACACCTGGGGCAGAAAAATCCGGCTTCACATATCCCTCAGGCGTATCTTCCCTCTCATCTTCAACTATATCACCGCTGCTGAATCCTGCTATCTCATCTTCCTCATCGGAAGCTCCGATCGCAAACGCTT
>CAZRWG010000190.1:0-3412 GCA_964603805.1 uncultured Thermoplasmata archaeon | reverse complement strand
TCGTGTACCTTCTCCCAGTGATCTACAGACATATCTATAAGATCTACACTCTGAAATCCAGTTGCGGCGTTGTTCACCAGTATATCTATCCTATCAAACTCCTCATATATTTCCTCAATAAACGAGTTCAGATCGTCTAGATCAGAGATATCACAATTATAGTATGATACATCATCCAAATCCTTTAGATCTTCAGGCATAGGCAATATGTCGACTATTACCACATGAAGATTGTCCTCTAAAAAAATTTCAACGATAGCCCTACCTATCCCTCTTGCTCCACCTGTAACGACTGCAACTTTTTTCCTTTCGGATACAGCCATCTGTTTCCTCCTTACATTTAATAAAGGGTTATATGGTCTGAGAGCTATTAGTATATTATGGAGTTATAAAAAAATAGATCATCCAATATACAAAACTGAAATGATTTGAGTTTTTCATTTTTCCTTCTCGATAGCTTCTCGGATACCTTCTTCGGGAGCCTCATAGCCCCAAAAGATTTCTTCACCATTCACAAAAATCCCTCGATATATGCCATGTTTTAAGAGATCATCTCTATCATCGACTCTATACTCATTCAACAGAACTCTATCGCCATATCCTTCAGCGATCTTTTTGACTCTATTGGCTTCGATAACACTAGTTTGGCAGAATGTATTCCAAAATAAATCTATCACAACTTTTCCTTCTACAGGTTCATATTCATAATCTCGTTCCAAAAAATCGACCTCTGTTACAGGGTGATCAAAGACCTTCCACATCAATGCTTCAGTCAAATCTTCATCTTTGAACTCTCTACTCCTTACCTTTTCAAATCCACATCTCTCAAAAAACTCTCCAGGCATGAAAAAGAAATCGGAGAAATATGCTTTGGTCAATATACCCTTCTTATCCTGCTCTTTAGCAACTTCCTCTGCAGAATCTATCAGTGCTTTACCGACACCTTTACCTTCTACGTCTGAAACCAGACATGGTATGAACATCAGATCCTCACCGAGTGGACCCCATGGTGATATCTCGATCGGAAGCATATAGACGAAGCCTACACGTTCCCCTTCTAAAAGAGCTACTTTGATACGCAGACCTCTATCAAACATCTTTTCAAACCATTCATTTCTGATCTCAGAACAGACATCTATCTCTTCAGATTCATCGACATGAGTGCAGGTGCCTACGTAATATCCATCACACTCTCTCATATCTCTGATGATCAAGTCTTTTGATACCATCTAAGCCAACCTTTAACATTAGAACCTCACTTTCCTATAAATTATTTATTAGGCCGAGAAACCAAAGTCTCAAAACAGTGATCTAATAAACCTAAGAGCGTATATTTTGATAGAACCTAAGAGCTATACGAATATACGTTCGGATGGAAGCCTGAAAAGTAAGATGCCTCAATAAATTACAGATTAGATTTTATGGAAGAAGATGACGAGACAAGATGAAGGTCATCTCTTATAAGAAAACAAAGAGCTTAAGAGGTCCGAGAGACATATATACCGCTCCTCCGTTACTATAAATCAAATAGAGGGTGAATCGATTATGGAACCTAAAATCATAAAAAAAGATGAGATTATAATTGCTGGTGTTTGTGGGGATGGAAACAAAACGGCAGAGTTGTGGGAGGAGTTCACTCGAAGAGAAAAAAAGATCGGGATAAAAAATAAGGAATCCGATTACGGATACGAGGTCCGTATTTACTCTGATGATCATTGCGAATGTCATGTCGGAGCTTCAGTATCAGATGTCAAAGGAAATGAGGAGTTTGATTTATTGACATTGCCTCCGAGTGAATATGCTGTTTTTGAGGTTTTTGTGGCGGAAGGATACGACAGCCAAAATGAAGCGATGGATAAATGGCTCGAGGATAATCCACAGGGATATGTCCAAGCGAAATATAAAGAAGATCCCTATGTTGTGGAATATTATGATGAGCGATTTAATGAAGATGAACCGGATTCCATTGTAGAAATATGGGTGCCGGTCAATAAACTTTGATCGATATAAGAGAAGATATCATGGTTCGCAAAAAGAAGATCTTGAAGACTATAGAGAACGAATACGATAATACTGAACTTTCAGGTTCAAAAGCTTTCAGCAAAGTCGAAAAGAAAGTATATCCGGAGTTGCCTCTTTGTGATAACGAATCTATCGAACTATTTGATTTTGTTTTTCATGATTTGATTGGTGATTTCAAATGGATGACTTGTTAAAATACCCAGCTCAACCAGGTTACCACATTTACAGCACCTAAAACCAGTATAGATACTATGAAAATGGCTAAATTTTGATATGGGTCGTAGTACGAGCTACCTACGAGAAGCCAATATACCAAAAATATTATCCAACCTATGCCAGAAAGTGCTGATACAGCTGCTCTCCAACCGATCGAGGATCTTTTCGGTATCCAGATCAAACTGTTGACCGCCGCAAGAGCCAGGAGGAAAAGGAAGAAGACACCGATATTTCTGATCAGCGTATATTCTGAGGCATAGTAAAATAGCCATATCACCAATAAAATGCTTATTACTAAGCCAGTAATCGTGGATATCACTGATTCCAAACTTTTACGCCTATCGACAAAACTCCATACGGTGCTGGTTATAACGGTAAGAGCTATTATGGATGCCAATATAACACCTAGATTCTGATATCCGGTATATGCTGAGGCGTAGAAGAAAAGCCAGATTACAAGGAATATAAGCCATCCGAAACCAGTTATTACCGAAAGCATGGTCCGCCATTT
This sequence comes from uncultured Thermoplasmata archaeon, assembly GCA_964603805.1. Taxonomy (GTDB): domain Archaea; phylum Thermoplasmatota; class Thermoplasmata; order Halarchaeoplasmatales; family Halarchaeoplasmataceae; genus Natronoplasma. The sequence continues at coordinate 663 of CAZRWG010000190.1, read as the reverse complement.
GATGTATCTTCCAAATGATCTTGAACTTTTTCTTATCATATCTCTCTCCCTACAATCAAGAGAAATACTCACTTATATATAAATGTTTAATATCTCAAATTTTTCCAGCTAACAATCACATGGATATCATCATCTTTTGTTTGTACCTAGTGATTTCCAGAGAAGTATTTATATAGATAATAATCGGTCATAAAAAGGGTGGTCGTAATGAAATGCATCATAATATATTGGTCGAGATACGGGCACGGAGAAAAACTCATAAGATATTTGAGTGAAAGACTCGAGGAAAAGGGACTTGAAGTAGAGACTTTCAAGCCTAAAGAAACAGACCCGAAAAATATGTCTGAAGGTGATATCTACGTGTTTTCATCTCCAACGGAGATGTTCAGGATTAAAAAAGACATGAGAAAATTCATGAACGATATCGAAAATATGGAAGGCAAAAAGTACGGCATAATAAATACCCATGGGATGAAAAGGAGCTGGTTGAAAAATATGGATAAGATACTCCAAAAGAAAAAGATGAGCAAATTGACAGAGGTAGATTTCAAGATAGGTAAAGAGGGTGCAGAGGAGGGAAAGGCACTGCCGGAAGATTGGAAAGATCGTTTAGATACCTTCGTAGAAGATATTCTCAATGGAATTTAGCATCTATAGAGAAAT
>CAZRWG010000189.1:0-3418 GCA_964603805.1 uncultured Thermoplasmata archaeon | reverse complement strand
TGTAGGGTAGGGGTATTTAATGATTTACCCGTAAATTAGCGCCGAGGAGGAGATTCGAACTCCTGTGGTGCAAAGCACCAGTGGCTCTCGAGGCCACCGCCTTAGGCCGGACTTAGCTACCTCGGCAGAAGCAATACATTAGGAGAGATGCAGTGTTTTTCCTTATCTTTCCGTATTATTTAAGTTTTACAAGAATAGATAGATCGCCCTACACCTTCAAACTTTAATACCCCTACCTATTTCGCTTCTGTATCATGAAAAAACTAGTCTTGCTATTAGTGTTGATGCTATTTACTCCTACATTAACTGTAATAGGTCAGGCGGAACCGTTTGAAGGAAGTCTAAAGCTCACGGAAGTGTACTACAATACTGGCCCAGGGTGTGAATTTTTGACTATAAAAAATACTGGTTATACAGCTGAATTTGAAAGCATAAGCATCTCTAATGGTCAACATATCATTGAACTTCCGAACTTCTCTTTAAATGAGAGCGAGCAGATAGTTATAGCGGAAGATGAACGATACGGAGATATATGGAGAGAAGACCCTGATATTGTCTGGTCAGAAGATGAAGTTGAGAATGCTGAGGACTTTGAACTTTCAGACGAAAGTGGAGGTGTAATCCTTAAAGATGAAGGCTTACCTATCGATTCCTTTTATTATGGAGATGTAGAACCGGAAAAAATGTGGGAGGGAAGCAGTATGGAAACGCTTCCTCAAGGAGCTTACGCTAAAAGAAGAGATCTTGACAAAAATGAGAAGGAGAGTTGGACATGGGAAAGAGAATGGATGGTGGGGCATTCCGAGTTTCAAGCAGAAACAATCAATTATGAGGGAAATGCCACCGCTTTCGCATCTCCAGACAGTTCTTACGAGTCAATAATGCATTTTCTAGATAACGTCAACTCTTCGCTTGATATCGCCATCTATCAAATCAGCGATGTAAGGATAGCGGAAAGGATAGCAAATTTATCAGAGAATGGAGTCTCTGTTAGATTGTTAGTAGAGGGCGACCCTGTTCAAGGGATGTCAAAAAGAGGACGAGACTGTCTTGGTTTGATTGCTGAAAGTGGCGGAGAAATTAGAAAGATTACAAGAAATGAATACGATCCTTTCAATTACTATCATCCAAAATATATGGTAGGAGACAACTTTTCGGTTTTTCTCACTAGTGAAAACTTTGTTGCTTCAAGTTTTTCTCCAGAAATGAGTTACGGAAATAGAGGATGGGGAGTTATTTTAGAAACAAAAAGACTTTCTTCTTATTATGGAGAAGTTTTCGATTTCGACTGGGAGTTCGGCGTAAATTTTTCTTCTCCTAGCAGGGAAATAAAGCCTATTGATCTATCTCACGGTAATTATTCTCCATTTGCTAATAGGACTGTTTTTAGAGATGAATTCGATGTAACGCCTGTTCTAGCTCCAGATACTAGTATGTGTGAATCGACAATAAAAGGGATGATCGAATCATCAGAGGAATCTATCTACGTCCAACAATACTATATCCGACATTGGGAGTCGAAAGACAATCCTTATCTAGAAGCTATAAAAAGAGCTGCAGAGAGAGGAGTCGAAGTCAAGATAATGCTAGATTCTACTTGGTATCATATGGAAGGGAATGGTAATGAAAAGATCGTCGAAGAACTCAACGAATTTGCTCGAAAGAGAGAGGTAGAATTAGAGGCAAGATCTCTGTCTAGATTTAAGGGACTGTTAAAGTCACATAACAAAGGTATGGTCGTGGATCAGAACAGTGTTTTGGTATCAACGATAAATTGGAATGCAAATTCCCCCCTTCAGAACAGAGAGGCAGGCGTCATAATAGAAAACGAAGGACTTGGGGAGTATTATTCAAACATCTTTCTAGAAGATTGGAGAGATCATATAAACCCTATAGCAGATGCTGGGAGGAACAGAGTTGTAGAGGTAGGTGAAGAAGTCACTTTAACCGGAGAGAATAGCTGGGACGATAACGAAATTGTAGAATACAGGTGGGACATAAATGGTAATGGTTCTTTCGATAAGAAAGGTGAACGGATCTCTGTAACATTTGAAGAAGAAGGAGATCACGAGATAAAACTATATGTGGAGGATGTTGGAGGCAACTACGATACTGATACATTTACCCTAGAAGTAAAAGAGAAAAGAGAATGGCCTTTATTGGCTAAAGCACTCAATTGGACCTTTTTATTGGCTCCGATGATAGGGATAACAGTCTTTTTAGTGAAGGGTTTAATCCTTAACAAATCCTAGGTACAGGATCTCCTACAGGTTTTTCTAGTATCCTTCTGCCGCCTACTCCTGTCTTCAGAACAACACCTTCTATATCTTCTTTCACTTCTCCAATTATGGCTGCATCTTTAGCCTTTTCCGTTTTCTTCAACGTGTCAAGTACTTTTTCAGCCTTTGATGGATTAACTGCTAGGACGAATTTCCCTTCATTACCAATAGATAACGGATCGATACCCAACATCTCACCTGCAGAAGAAACCCAATTTTTGATTGGAATCTCATTCTCTATTATCTCTATACCTACTAGAGATTTGTCTGCCCATTCATTGAGAGCGTTAGCTATACCTCCTCTTGTGGGATCCTTTGCAGATCCTATTCCTCCGACCTGTAAACAGTCGTTCATTACATCGTCAAGAGGTGCTACATCACTTTTTACCTCGCCTTCGAAGCCGTAACCTTCTCTTTCCGAAAGGATCGTTATTCCATGATCACCTACTGTTCCGGTAACGATGATCTTATCACCTGGATTCAGATTGTCGTCAGAAAGCCATCTGGTTTTTCTCCCCCCTGCCATCTTCATGTTGTTGTCCATCGATGAATGTCTTTTACCGATGCCAGATGTTGTGAAAATTGGTTCGTCTATGTCTCCTTCTTCCACAACCTTGGTGTCGCCGGTCAAGATCGGGATCTCTGTCTCTTCTAAAATCTCAGAGGCGCTCTCGAGTAATCTTTCTAGATCATCCAATTTATAACCTTCAGGTATCACCATAGCTAGAGATAGCCCTAGAGGTTCACTACCTGTTGCCAATAGATCGTTGATCGTTCCTGATATAGAGAGGCTTCCCAAATCGCCTCCCGGAAAAAATACAGGTTTAACAGTATGACTATCAGTAGTGAATACGATATTATGTATCACGCAGGAATCATCAAGAGAAGATAGAGGTATTTCTCCTCTATCATTACCAAAAAATGGAAGTATGTATTCTGATATGAGCTCGTCCATCTTTTCTCCGCCAGCTCCGTCGGCAAGACTTATGCTTTTCTCGTTCTTTCGAGGCATGTTAAGAGCAGTATAAGTACTGCTTAATTAACTTTTTATCTCATTTTAGGTCCTTTTTGATGAATACTGAGGGAATCAGGCAAGTTTTGGCTAAAGCTTTATTATCAATAAATCGCTCTCTAAAATG
>CAZRWG010000188.1:0-3448 GCA_964603805.1 uncultured Thermoplasmata archaeon | reverse complement strand
CGAAAAGGCCTCCCGCTGATGTCGCCTGAGACTTTTAAAGATATGATGCTTGAAGGAGTACCACCTTACGTTTTTTCGGCCCCTGGAGGCTTATATGTCAAAATGAATTCGAATTTATTAAAAAAGGCTAGGAAAGAAAAAAAGATACCTCTCAGTAAACTTGCAGATGTGGCAGGAGTCTCACGAAAATCAATACAAAAGTATGAGAAGGGAATGGGAGCAGACTTAGAAGTGGCATTAAGGTTACAGGAGTTTCTTGGAGAAGATCTCATCCTTCCGATCAACCCATTTGAAAGAAAAGAGTACGAGAAAGAATACGACATCTCCTTAGATCAATATTCTGCCTTGGAAAAATTGATCTTCGAATCACTACTTTCTATAGGTTACAGGATCGTACCAACCTGTAAATGTCCATTCGAAGCGATTACAGAAGACGAAGAAAAAGTCTTTTTAAGTGGGATAAGGGACAAAGAAGACAGCGGACTAAAGAAAAAAGCTAAGATAGTCTCTAATCTATCTGACGTCACGGAGAAAGATCCCGTGATATTCTTACACCAAAAAACCTCTCGAACAAATATAGAAGGTATACCCTTGATCGAAAAAGACGAACTCACTAATATAGAAGATAAGGGAGAAGTTTCAGAACTTTTGACTGAAAGAAAGGGTTGAAGATGAGCGGATTTAGTTCTTATCAATTAGACAAAAAGAAATCAAAGGTCTATATTTTCGGGATCGTTAAGGGTTTAGTTTCAGAAGCTGAGAGGCTAGAAAAGGAGATTAAAAAGATTAAGTTTGATGTCGGCGGTTTACCCATATCTAAGGAAGAACGTGAGGGACTCGAAGAATTTATGGTGCGTGAAGATATAGAAACCAATGTAGAACCTTCAACACCTGAAAAAGTATATGCGGAAAAACTCAAAAGATTTGGTGAGGTGAGTCTTCCTCCTCCATCCTACACCTTTTTCATGAATTACTGTTTCAAGAATGATATAGAGATCGAAGCACTAGATATGGACGAAGAGCATTACACCAGGGCTTACTGCGATCACGTCACTGGCTTTCAATGGATACGTCAAGCTCTGAGAGAGAAGGGGTTAAGGAAGAAAAAAATAAAAGCGGACGATCCAGCGGAATTCGCGAACGAGTGGGATCGATTTATAAACAAATTAAAAGGATTCCAAGAACTGGAAGCTCACCGCGAAAAAATAATAGCAAAAAACATAGATCGATTTTCCGAAAGGGGGGATATGGTCGCTATAGTAGAAGAAGAGAGGATCAATGGCGTTTGGGAAAATCTAAAAAATCGGCAAAAAAATGATTTTCTAAGGGGAGATGAAGATTTTAGCACATAAAATGATAGAAATATAGCGTCATCGTTTTATATGAGATTACTCTAACAAAAAATTAGAGAGATTTAATATGGATTTTGTAAATTCGACGGGAAACATAATCAAAGATCAAGAAAAACTTTCTTTTGATTTCATTCCTAAAGAACTCCCTAATCGTGAGGAAGAGATGCAGAAATTATTCGGTCTCTATCGGGGAATAGTTTCTTCAAATGTTTCCCAAAACGTTTTGATACACGGACCTGTCGGGACAGGAAAAACTGTCACTGCCAAAAGATTCTGCATGGATTTTCAAGAATGGGCAAAAGACAAAGATCAAAACATCGACTCAGTTTTTGTAAATTGTCGGAAGAGGAAAAATAATAGTTCTGCGATGTGGAAGATCGTACATCACTTCGATAGAGGTTTTCCTGACAGAGGTTTCTCTGTAGAAGAGATGATGAAGATCGTTAAGGAAAAAATAGAAGAAAAAAATCTTCACCTTCTCGTGGTCCTAGATGAAGTGGATCCTCTAATCCAAAAAGAAGGTTCTGATCTGATCTATCTTCTTTCACGATTCGATGAGGAACAACTCTCTCCCGAAGGAAATGTTTCGTTGATATTAGTCTCTCAAAAAAATGTTTTTGAACTATTAGAAGATAGTGCTAGAAGTTCTTTCAAAAGAAGTAATCGTATCAGATTTCCTAAATACACATCTGAAGATTTATTCCCTATCCTCAAGAATAGAGTTGAAGGAGCTTTTTACCCTGGCGCTATCGATGAAGAAAAAATACAGCTTATCTCTGATATCGCTGGTAAAGGTGGAGATGGAAATGGTGACGCAAGATTTGGAATAGAACTGCTTGAAAAATCCGCTCTGATAGCTGAGATGGACGGAAGGAACCAGATTTCAACCGAAGATATAAGATCAGCAAAAGGCGAGATAGATTCTTACTACACTGAAAGCAGATTGAAAAATTTGAACCAACAAGAAAAATTGATTCTCCTTGCCTCTACGAGAAAGCTGAAGGAACAACCCTACACTATAACAGGTGAAATAGAAGAAATGTATAAAGTTTTATGTGAAGAATATGATACAAAAAAACTAGGCCATACTCAATTCTGGAAATACTTGAAATCTCTTTCAAACGAAGGATTACTTGGAACTAAAACAATTTCGGATAACTCCGGAAGAACAACTAAGGTTTCGTTATCGGATATTACAGCAGAAAAACTTGAAAAGAAACTAGAGAACCTTTTAGATTAATGGATGAAATAAAATGCTTGACAAACAAAAAATTCTCACCTTTGCGGTAATTTTTTCTATAATTGGGATTTCAACTCTCTATCTCTTTTCGGCTCAAAGTTCCAATAGAGAAATGAACATCAGAGAAATAAATGAAGAACTTTTAGGTTCTAGGATAAGAACGGAGGGTGTAATATCTGATATTTCTTGGTTCGGTTACATGGTACTGTTCGAAATAAAAGAAAAAGGGTATGAAGATAGCTTAACAGTCGTATGCGATAGAGATATAATCGAAACAGATGAGGAAAGAAACGAAATGGTCCCAGGAGCGACAGTCATGGTAGAGGGTGAGCTAGAAGAATATGAAGGAGAGATAAACTTAAGGATAGATACAATAGGAAAATTAGATATAAAAGAAAAAGCAGTCTCTAGCTTTACACCTTTATCAGAAATTTTAGAGAATCCAGAATGGTATGAAGGCATGAAAGTTAGGGTGAGGGGTGAAATCATAGAGGTAGATAACTCCTCCCAAATTTCTACGATCGTTTTGACAGATCTTGAAAGCGAACGATATGAACTTAAAAGCGAAATAGTAGAAGACCTGTATAATAAAGAAAAAGCCATGGTAGGCTATCCTGCAGTTTTAGAGGGCCATATGAGATATGATAGCCAAACTGGCCATTGGAAGTTAAGATGTACCGACTATTTCGAAGTGAAATCTTAAAACACAAGGATTATATATATCATGGCGGCAATCTATTCTTGACCAGGAGACCGTGGCTGACTGACGGGATCTAACACTAGGTTTTACTACCTAGTGAGTGAACCTGAGGAAAGTCCCCTCTCCATAGGAAAGGTGGATCAGTGCAAACTGGTG
>CAZRWG010000187.1:0-3449 GCA_964603805.1 uncultured Thermoplasmata archaeon | reverse complement strand
CAATAATACGCTTCATCTCTAGTGTTCTTCGTGATCAAGATAACGACTTTCCCTTTTCTTTTTCTAGCCGTTCTTCCTCTCCTCTGGATGGTCCTTATCTCTGATGGTACGGGCTCATAGAACACAACCATATCCGTAGCAGGTATATCGAGACCCTCTTCCCCAACACTGGTAGCTACCAAAACGTTGAACTTCCCGTCTTCGAAATGCTCGAGTGTCTCTATCTGTTCATCCTGTTTGAGCCCTTTATCTCCCTCCTTGTTTCTTTGGCCGATGAATCGTACAGGTCTAACGTCTTTTATCCTTGCCAACCTCTTAGTGATTTTAGCTGATGTGTTCCTATAATTCGTGAATACTATGATCCTAGAATCTTTTTTCTCTTCTATCTGTTCTTTTACGACGTCAGCAACCTTATCGACTTTTGGATGTTCTTCTCCTATGTTTTTCAGTTTCACCTGTACGTCCTTCATCTCCTGCTCTTCCATGATCCTCTTCGACGCTTTTGTACCTCCTCTAGAATCAGCCTCGTTTTTTAATTTGTCTAAGTATTCCTTCAGACTTTCTACCCCTTGTGTCTCTGCTTGATCTACAGCGTGATCCACTTTGATAGAAGAAGCCACGAGACTTGCAGCATGATAAAGAGAAGAGCTGTTAGATGAATGTATTTCACCTTGAATCTCTCCCCGCACATCTATAAGATCTTTCCTAGAAACTCTATCGGATTTCTTATTTTCTAAAAAACCGAATCCTTTGAGCTCATCGATATATTTATTTCTCAATTTTTTCAGTTTATTCACAACTTCCTTATGCTCTGCTGTAAGTCTTACTTCGATCCATTTTTTCTCCAATTTATTAGTGTAATTTACCACATCGGGATCATATTTTGTCCTTATCTCCACATGTTCTAATCCGAGCGTATTACAAACGGTTAAGATGTCTTCGATCTCACTACCAGGAGATGCTGTAAGCCCCAAAGAAAGATTGTTCTGTTCCCGATAAATCTCACCGATATAAACGTATGAATAATCTCCTACAGCCCTGTGCGCTTCATCGAATATTGTGAGAGAGACATCATCTAAACTCAAACGTTGGGACATGATATCGTTTTTTATCACCTGGGGTGTAGAGATTATAATCTTGTTTTCATCCCAGAGCTTCGATCTATTTTCGGGACTCACCTCTCCTGTAAAAACCTGCGGTTCTTCTACATCAAGTAACTCCGTGATATCTCTAGCATGCTGACTAACTAGTGGTTTTGTCGGAGCTAAGAAAAGTATCTTCTTTTCGGGAAAACGCTCTAGCTGTTTTGCCATCACCATGAAGGCGATTATCGTTTTCCCCATACCGGTCGGAAGAACGACTAGAGTTGACAATTCTTTTGCTACCCGACTTATATTGATCTGGTATTCACGCTCTTCGATATACTCCCTATTCAACAGATCATTTTCATCCGGCAAATTCATTAACCTCTTCAAATTTATACCCAATAAGTTTAGATATCGAGACCTTCCTCAATCTGATCTTCCATCTCTTCTTCTAGAGCGATCTCTTCCTCCCACTTTTCGAGGTTGTCCAATATCTCTTTCAAACGTCTTAAGCAGTCTATACATATCCACTTTTTTCCGATCTCTTTACCAGGAACTTTTTTGTAAGTTATTTTTTCACAAAAAGAACAGTGATTCATCTCTTTAGTCCGATGTTCAGCGTAAGCCTCCATTCTCTTACCTTCTTTAAGACTAGAGAGAATTTTCTTCTTCAACTCCTCATCTACGTCTTCTTCCTCAAGATCGAGATCATCGAAGTCCAGCTGATCAATGTCGTCCGACAGTTTACCACCTGTGGATGATTCTACATGATTTAAACTATTTAAGTTATATCATGTCTGTGCCCTCTATATGCTGTTTTAGGGTTCTTTTATTGGTGCTATTGAGTTATTGAAAAGAAAAAAAGAGGAAAGTTGTTGACAGGATACAAATTTTGCGTTTACTCTTTCGCTGGTGGCGGTGGTGGAATATCTTGTGGTGGTTCCTCGTAGGTTTGTTGTTGTACCTCCGGTCTCGGTTGGATGGGTTCTCCTTTTTTTCCCATCTTCAATATAAGAACTAGGCCTACAACGCTTCCTATCACAATAATTGGTATGATCCACCAGTAGCCTGATAGGAATCCTTTTTCATCATCCTCTTCACCGTTTCCGTTCTCCTCTCCATTTTCGCCGTTTCCGATATCTCCATTTCCATTATCACCGTTTCCGTTCTCGACACCGTTTCCGGTTTCACCGTCGCCATTATCATCATAAAAATCACCATTGTCATCAACAGGATCACCGTTATCATCTGAAGGATCTTCATATCCTGGAGGATATTCTGCGTCATGTCCTGCCACGTCGGCCTCCGGATAAACCTCGTTAATAGCTGTCGCCCAAGATATCTCTAGAATATCGGGATTACCTATCTGTTCTCTTGTAAAATCGAAACTCAATGTATCTGTTCCAGCTCCAGTCGTTGCAGGTTCGAAGTTAGATCCAAACGTTCCGGTGTAAACGCTCATCCAAGCCTCACCGTTATTGTAGTTTATCTCGAAAAAGCTCGTCAGAGTATCATCTTTTAAGAATATCTGATAATATATGTCAGGATGATCTGTGATAGTACCTTTTACTGTTAAAGAGACTGTAACTACTCCACCGCTTTCTGAGAGCTCTACTCGAAGTATATCCACGTTCGGACTATCCACATATGCCCAGTCTTCATCTTCTGGACCGACGAATCTTATGACATCTCCCTCTGGATCGGTTATGACATCACTATAGGGATTATCTGGTTCTTCAACATCGCCTTCTGTCAAAGTTACGAGGACCGTTTTGTCTCCGAAAACGACCGTATATTCTCCTGCATTTCTAAAGAGATAGTTGAAAGTATGGCTTGCACTACTATATGGGTCTACGTTTATTCTGCTTACTACTTCACCATTGATGGTTACTGGAACCTCTCCACTTTCATCTCCAACATTATCGACACCTACAGATATCGTTACAAATATAGGTGATTCACCTGAGATAGGATTTACGTCAAGTTCGTAATTTTCAGGTATAAAACCAGTATCTAATGGTTCGATAGAAACTACGAATCTGTACTCTGCAGGCGAATGAATACCCAAAATGCTATAGATAGAATCCACTTTAAGATATCTATAATCAGATTCCATTTCATAAGTTACAGTGTGTTCGTCACGGTTTATGGAACCTTCTGAGGAGGTTATACTAAGCACATTTGTTCTATCTGGATTATAAAGGGTCAATTGGTGTTGATCATAAAAAACACTGGGTGATTCTGAACTGAACTCTAACTCTATCAAAGAGCCTGATTCAACATATATCTTATACATGTCAGCTCTATCAAGATTTCCAAGCCTTCCTTCATACTCTCCCTCTTGTATCTCAAGAGCGTCGTCAA
>CAZRWG010000186.1:0-3499 GCA_964603805.1 uncultured Thermoplasmata archaeon | reverse complement strand
GTTCGCAAACTGGAAGTTTGCTCACACTCCCTTCTCGCCTGCTCGGGAACAAACCTACGGTTTGTGACTCGTCAGAACTTTCGTTCTAACTATCATTCGCTAGAAGAGCTCATGACTAAGAGGAATCATGATTCCTCGTGGGGAGGGAAGGTTTTGTTTGTTTTGTCTAGTGAGAGAATTATGAAATTCGGCAGTTTATTATTACGATTTTCGGTTGGCGTGGAATGATTTCCTCTTCATCCTCGTTACCAACTACGGATGGTAACAACCGTGAGTCGTGTGCCGAGGAACTAGTTCCTCATTTCACTCGGTCAAAGACACTCGTGATATGAAGTACCAACCGTCAGTCGTAATAACGGAAATGGAACCAACCGAAAGTCGTAATGATTTTGAGGATGAGTCTGCCTGGTTTTTTGAGATGCTGGATAAAGGAAGTAACAACCGTCAGTTGGATTATGATTATCGGTTGGTGGAGGGGTATGAAAGATTTATATTACCTCTTTTAGTTTAACCTTCGATGCTTAGGGCAGGGCCTTTGCGTCAGATGTTGAACGCGTTGAGTGTTAAGGAATTGAGAGCGATAAGAAGAGAGTTTTGTCCGAAAGTGAACTCTTATTCTGAACAGAATGGAAAGAATTCATTCGTAGGCTCGATAAGAGATTCTCTGAAACGCTCTATCGAGAAAAATGAGGTCTCATATTACGAATTGATGCAGTTTTTGAGAGAAGAATTATCGGACTCTACACCCAAACAGATCACCACTAAAATAAGGAACGTGTTGAAAGAGATACAGATATCTAAAAATGTGGGCCATGAGGACTCTAAAGGAGTTAGGGAGGAATGGATCTGTTCGGAAGCCTGTCAAGGTTTAATGTATAAGTTGAAGAATACTCCATATGAAGTTGAGAAAAGAGATTATAAAGATTACATATTGCACCGATTAAAAACACTTTCTTTTAACGTGAACATTTTAACACAGAATGTCTCTTAAAAAGGAGATGACTGTAAAAAAATATAAGTAGTTTCCAACAATGATATCATAGAGTAGAGATGAATCCAACTAAACCCGAAAAAAGAAATGTCCAGAATGAAGAACATGAGGATGAAGGAAATCCGGAGAATAACATTCTTGACATAGGATATAAAAAATTGTGTGATTGTAAAGATAATCATTTGAATTGTATTACTGCTAAAGAATGGGTCAAAGCCCAGATAGGGGTTTGGGAGTTTTTTTATGAGAAAAGAGACATCAGAGACAAAGAAAAACACCCCGCAGTTTATCCCATTTCTCTCTCTTCAAAGGTGATTAAACTGTTCTCTCATGAGGGTGAATTGGTAGTAGACCCTTTCGTTGGGAGTGGAACAACCCTTGTCTCCGCTCAGGATTTGAATAGAAACGCTGTAGGGTTTGATATAAACGAAGACTATATCGAGTTGTCTAAGTCTAGACTAGAACAAACTCGTATAACCGATCACGGTGAGAAAAAGACTGAACAGATGGTGATAGAAGAGGACGCTAGAAACGCTCATCAATATTTCAAGGATGAACAAATCACTCTTCTCTTGACTTCACCACCGTATTCAGATTTGTTGAATAGAGAAAGAAAAAACAAAAGTCGTAGAGGAGATGAAAGAAAAAATGAACAGTACCAAAAAGTTGAACAATACAGTCAAAAAGAGAACGATTTGGGCACACTAACAATCGATGAATTTAAAGACGCTATAGAAGATATCTATAGTAAGCTACTACCGAAGATGAGAGTTAAAGGTCATAATGTTATCAATGTGGCAGACATGTGGAAGGACGATGAAAGAATTCCTATCCATCTGTATGTTATCGACGCTATGGAGAACGCAGGCTTTGAACTAAGAAATACGATTATCTGGGATAGAACGAATATCGTCAATAATGTAGGTATCTTTGGATGGCCCTCTAAATACATCACGATGGGGACTACTTTTGAGTATATACTCGATTTTTGGAGGCCCCCTGATGAGTAAGCTTCAAGAATTAAGAGATGATGAAGATATCGAGATAATTGAAAAAACACTTAGAAATCAATTTGATAAAACTTACTGGTTTGCAAGGATGTTGATTCAATCTGACAGATATGGGGGTATTGGTAGAAGTAATAAAGTGATGATAACATGTGCGAATATTATATCGGAAACTCATTCTAGAAAAGAGGATATAGATCTTGAGACGGCAAAAGAGGCTGTTTTCAGCACCTTGATCGACTCCAAACAGGAAGGATCGAAAGTAAGAAATGAAGTGAAAAGACTGACCGTAGATTTGGATCCGATGATCGAAGAGTGGAAAGATTTATTGATACTAGGTTTGACGATGAGACATTTGATTGTGCCTATCAATAATATGTTGGATGATATCCCTAGTGAGGACGTAGATATCGCGAAACCGATAGCGAAGGCATATCTGGATAAATATGGTGAAGACGGATTAGAAGATGTGATCGAGATCTGGGATGATTTAGGAATGAAAGGATGTATTACAGTTGAAAGAGCGCAGATTGTTGAAGGTTTCGGTAAGCTTCGAAGGACGTTAAATGAGAAGGACTTCATCAAAAATCTTGAGGATGAAGATTACATCGTTACAGCTTTTGTTCAAGAATTTGAAAGAAGAGTTGGTCAGAAACGGAAAGGAAGAGGTGGTAGGAGTCTTGAAGACGTTACAGGCTTTATATTGAATTATTTTGGAATAACTGATACTGAGTTTTTTCCTGAGCACGTTAGAACGAGCTTAGAAGTAGATAAATTAGTTCCAACATCTGATGGAAATTATATAGCTATCTCCTGTAAAAGGACTTTTAGGGAGAGGTGGAAACAGTCTTTTACCGAGAACATGGATACGTTGGAAGAAAACGATATCAAAGGAATTTGGCATCTATTGACATATGATGGGGACTTGACTAAGAATAAAATTGTCGAGATGGGGCAACATAGATGTAGGATTTACTTACCTGACGATTCTAGACTTTTTGATAAAGATGACGAAGAAATTCAAAAATATATCAAACCTTTGAGCTCCTTCGTTCAAAATATAAAAGCAGAAACAAGATCTGCTTGATAAAAAGAATAGGTGGCTTTGTTTCGCTTTTTTTATGGTGTGGTATTATTTGCCTAAAGAAGGATGGTTAGCTATTAACTAATTTGATTAATAGGTGGACTGCCAACTTTCTCGCGGAAACAAGTTTCCACTAACTCACAAGCAGGGCTTGTTCGTTCTCGGGGACTCACTACGTTCACTCCCTTTCATCCCGAGAGATACTTCTTGAGGGAAGTAAGGACGAAGTCCTGAATCATCCTCGCTTTCTACATGAATACGAAGTATTCATTCGATGCTGGGAAAACAATTCGTTTTCCCAAAGCACGCTGCGGATACCCCGCCCTTATTCGTTCGAGAAAGGTTTTGGTGGAGGACTGCCAACTTCCATCATGTGATCCCTTCCTAGATCTTCATCTGCAAGTAATCTTTGTGAAA
>CAZRWG010000185.1:0-3506 GCA_964603805.1 uncultured Thermoplasmata archaeon | reverse complement strand
CAGTTGAGGACTTGATACATACCTCTGGTCAGGTAATCAACGATGAGATGTACGAAAGGATCGATAGATTGGTTAAAGATCATGTAACCACTTTGATATTCACCAATACTCGGAGTGCTACGGAAAGGGTTGTAAACAATCTTAAAAATAAGGATCCAAATTTTTATGAAGGCGATATAGGGGCTCACCATTCTTCCATGAGTCGAAACAAAAGACTCGATGTGGAAGAATCTTTAAAAGCCGGAAAGTTGAGTGTTGTCGTAACTTCTACTTCCCTCGAATTAGGTATAGATATCGGTTATATCGATCTAGTATTGCAGCTTTCATCTCCAAAAGGCGTTTCGAGAGCTATCCAGAGGATAGGTAGATCTGGACATAAAGTCGATGAGTATGCGAAGGGTAGAGTTCTAGTGATGGATAGAGGTGATGCTTTAGAATGTACTGAGATGATGAGGTGTGCAAAAAACAGTGAACTAGACCGGGTCAGGATCCCTGAGAATTGTTTAGACGTTCTTTCTCAACAAATCGTTGGTATGGGCTGCAATAGGAAATGGAAAGTCGACCACGCTTTCGAGACGATCAGAAGGAGTTTCAGCTTCAGAACGCTTGATAGAAGAGATTTTGAAAAGACACTTAAATATGTGGCTGGAGGATACGCTTCTCTCGAAGATCAAAAAGTCTATGGGAAGATCTGGATAGATACCGATGATGATGGAAGACGGGTTTTTGGAAGAAGGGGAAAGATGACTCGAGTCATCTACATGACCAATATAGGGACTATCCCCGATGAGAGCGCTTATAGAGTTCAAACAAGGGATGGCCGTTTCGTAGGAACACTTGACGAGGAATTTTTGGATAGACTCACCAAAGGGGATATTTTCGTCCATGGTGGAGATACTTATGAGTTCCGATATACTAGAGGTATGAAAGTCTATGTCGATGCAAGACCAGAAAAAGCTCCTACAGTTCCTTCATGGTTCTCTGAGATGCTTCCGCTTACGTATGATCTAGGAAGAAAAATAGGTAGATTTAATAGGAAATTATTAGGGATGATCGAAGAAGGAAAAGACCCTTCTAATTGGATTAGGGATAACTACTATTTGGATGAAAATACGGTCTCCTCTATAGTTTCATATCTGGAAGAGCAATACCGTTATGTTGGCCTTATCCCGACTGACTCTCATCTTCTTATCGAAAAAAATTTTGACGGAGATAAAGTAAATCTTATCTTCCATACTATCTTCGGCAGGGAGGTCAACGATGCTCTATGTCGAATATTTGCAGACATAGCCTCTGACATATTAGGTTCGAACGTTGGCATAGTAGTTGATGATCATGGTTTCGTCTTGATCTGTCCAAGAACAGAAATACCAGTAGACGAATTGATCGAAAGAGCTGTGAAAACTGATCTGCGAAATGTTTTGAAGGAGGCAGTAAGAAAAACGGAACTGATGAAGAGAAGATTTAGACATGTCGCTGCGAGGGCGTTGATGATCTTGCGAAATTACAAGGGCAAAAAGATGAGTGTGGGAAAGCAACAGATGAAATCCCATTTTCTTCTTTCTGCCTGCGAGGATATAGATGAAGAATTTCCTATAGTGAAGGAGACTTACAGGGAGATCATCGAAGATTATATGGATATCGAAAATGCTTCGGATATAATCGAAATGTTGGGGAACGGGGAGATGACTTTTAACGTTGTCGAGACCGACGTTCCTTCACCATTCGCTCACAACCTGGTTATACAGAGCCAAAGCGATGTATTGAAGCTTGAAGATAAGAAAGAAAGGCTTCGAAATCTTCATAAGAAAGTTATGGAAAAAGTAGAAGGGGATGTTGAATGAAGATATTTGATAGATTTGAGATAGTTGGTAACTACCCAACTCTTTATTCAGAGAAAATAGGAGCGTTGATCATCTCAGACCTTCACTTAGGTTTAGAGTCGCTCATGGCAGATTCTGGGGTTTACATGCCTAAATTTCAGCTTTCAGAGATGAAGGAAGATTTGAAGGATATAAGTGGTAAAAAAGACTTTGATAAGATAATAGTCTGTGGAGATATCAAACACGAGTTCTCTGAAACCTCTTATCACGAAAAAAAGGAGGTCGAGGAATTTATCGAATTTTCCCGAGACCTAGCGGACGAGATATATTTCGTAAAGGGTAATCATGATAACTATCTAATTTATGCCGTCAAACGATATCCTGAGGTAAAACTTGATGATTCTTTTGTTTTCGATGACGTGATCTTTATCCACGGTCATGAAAAGACTGACGAGGTAAGTAGGATAGATATCGAATATCTGATCATGGGCCATGAACATCCTGCTTTAAATTTAACCGACGAGATAGGTGCGAGGGAAAAAATACGCTGTTTTTTGTATGGTAAGATGAGAAATGGCATTAAACTTATCGTGATGCCGGCATTTTCTAGATTAGCTCAAGGTTCTCAGATGAATCAGGTGAGGGAAGAAGAGATATTGTCTCCTCTCCTAAAAGATATGATAGATATAGGAGAGATGAAAGCTGTAGCCATCGATAAAGAGGCAGGAACATTCGAGTTCCCCGAATTAAAGAAGATCAGAACTCTCTAGTTGATCATCTCTCTATTTTAGAAATTGTCTTTGAGATGCAGAATTCTTCCCCTTTTACATGACCTAAAGACCCAAGAGATTCTAGATTAATACGGCCGTTTTTGACATCTTCTTTCTTAACATCTATGAAGACAACTTTTCCAACCAGCAATATATGATCTCCAATTTCGATTTCTTCGTGAAACTCACACTCAATGTTTATCGGAGCTTCTTTTACCCCGGGAGAATTCACTTTTTTGGATTTCTTTTCAGTTAAACCTATTTCTTGGAACTCACTTTCCTCCCTAGGTAGGGATTTTTCAGTCTTAACGCCTTTTTCGGCCCATTCTTCAGTTACCGGAACAACTACAAAATCACCCATATCTCTGCAGTTAGCAGTTGTATCTCTCGTTTCAGCTGCGGCTATGCCGATCAAAGGAGGAGCAAAAGAAAGCGGTGTTACGAAACTGTATGGGGCGATGTTGGAATTGCCATCAGAGTCTACGGTAGAAACACAAACGGTCGGTCTTGGAGCTATAAATCCAAAATAATCCTGCGGTCTTATATCGTTAGACATCTTTTATTCACCGATATTAAGATGTAAGTATGTTACTTATCTTTTTTTGCTTTTCATATTTCATTCAATACTTCATTGATGAATTCCCTAACTTCTTGAGATTCAATTTCATTTTCTCCCTCAACCAAAAACTCAGATAGATCCTTTTCTGGGTATTCTTCATCATATTCTAGTGCTTGTAAAATCCGCTCCAATCTATCTATGTCTCTAGCTATTACAGCTTCTCGTGTCTCTCCTGATTCAAACTCTTTCCAAAGCTCTGCGATGTTAAGATCATTATCGAAAGAACTAGAGATATCTTTGATTGCTTTCTCTTCCTTAACAAACTTTTTCTGATCTGAGATAGGATCATTAGGC
>CAZRWG010000184.1:0-3515 GCA_964603805.1 uncultured Thermoplasmata archaeon | reverse complement strand
AGTCCCGGGTCATCTTGAAGAGTTCACACCTGAGAACGTCAGAAGGAGCGTGATGGAGGAACTCGATCTGGTCTGGAAAGATCGATAAAACCGGTTCCAAACACCTTTATCTCTACACTTTTTTCTCCTAAATCACAAAAAATAGAAATACATTGACTCCTTAATAATAATACGCTTTGTGGAGGAGGTATACACATGATAAAGGGCCTACGGTCCAAAAAGGGTCCTGATGGTTATCCTATCATCTTGACCACTGATAGGACTCTTGCCTCTGACTACAACGGGAGTGAATTCATCGGTTTCGGAGCCACTTTTCCTAAAATACTTCCAGATTTTTTGTACAAATCTTTATTCGCCCCTTCAATACCTCACGATAAGGGAGTCTCTAAATTTGGGCATTGTGGAAGCAGAAAGATAGAGGCCGCTCTTCTCGAAGATGGTTTTAGAAAAGAGGACGTCGTGGTCGGTCATCCCGATCATCTCGATAAATTGATTGGACCTAAAACTGAAGCGCTGGGAATAACCACTCATGATCCTTTAGGACTAGGTCCTGCCTCGACCACTTTTTCCAACTTCGTTGAAGGAGAACCTTACAGCTCGCACTACTTCAAAAAATTGGTGGAAAATCCACTACTAAAAAAATACGATATAGATGTCATAGTAGGCGGACCTGGTACCTGGCAGCTAGACGACAAAAGGATAATGGAAAAGTATAATGTGGATTCGATAGTGATGGGAGAAGGTGAAAGCGTAGCAGCTGAGATATTCAGAAAGGCTGTTAACGGAGAAAAACTACCAAAGAAGACGAGAGGAGATGTAGTTAAAGTAGAAAACATCCCCAAGATCAAAGGTCCGACGATCAACGGTTTGGTCGAGATAAGTCGAGGATGTGGGCGGGGATGCTCCTTCTGTAATCCAACGCTTTTGAATTTAAGGCATCGCCCTATAAAAGATATCATAGAAGAGGTTAAATTAAATGTTAAAGAAGATAATTCTAAGGCCCTACTCCACGCGGAAGACGTTCTGCGTTACGGTTCGCAGGACTTAACTCCAGAACCTTCAAAACTCCTCAAACTTTTGAAACGGGTCAAAACCAAAACTGATAACATAGCTTTCAGTCACGCCGCTCTCGCCTCGGTATCTTCTGATCCTCAATTGATAAGCGATGTTTCAGAACTGTTGAGTATAGGTAGTAAGGAAAAGCCGTGGTTTTCCGTACAAGTCGGTTTGGAAACAGGCTCGAAAAAATTAGCGAAAAAACATTTGAAAGGGAAGGCAAAACCTTTCGAACCGGAAGAATGGCCTTCCGTTGTCAGGAACGCGTTCGATATTTTCGACGAAAACAACTGGCTTCCCTGTATAACTGTGATAATGGGATTACCAGGAGAAACGCCTGACGATGTTATGGATACTATGGAACTTTTAGATGATATATGGGATAAAGATTTTCTCATAGTGCCTTTGATGTTCGTACCTCTCGGGACAAGCGAAGGCGAAGACTTCTTCTCACGGAATGATATGGAAGACGAACACTGGCAGCTTCTCGCCAAGTGTATAAGAAAAGATTTCGATATCGTACCAAAGCTCATCCGAGATATAAGCACTATGGACGATATAAGTAGAGTTAAGAAACAAGGCTATCTATTATTGACCAAGTATATGAAGAGAAGACTTAACCCTCACATAAAGGAGATGGAGAGAGGAAACGATCCTAGTCGACAGTAAATGTTAGTAGATCTTCTTTGCTTTTTCTAGATAGGTCTTGTGATCTTGCTCACTGTAGAGGACCATCCTAACTAATTCTATTTCGTCGTTTTTTTCCAAAAATTTCTTGATCTCATCAAGAGCTACTTCAGCCGCTTCTTCCGTCGGGTAACCGAAAGCGCCGGTACTTATCGATGGGAAAGAAATTCTCTTTATACCATTTTCCAAAGCGACCTCAAGACTCCTCCTGTAAGAACTCCTTAGATCTCTTTCATCCTTATCAGTTCCAGAATAAACTGGACCTACAGTGTGGATCACATGATCCGCTGGAAGTTCATAACCTTCTGTTATCTTCGCATCTCCAGTTTCACAGCCACCTAGCTTTTTACACTCCTCATAAAGTTCTGGACCAGCCGCTTTATGAATAGCTCCAGCTACACCTCCTCCAGGAGCGAGTCTCTTATTGGCGGCATTCACAACCGCTTCTGTTTCCTGTTCGGTGATATCTCCCTTCACTACCTCTAACCTAGAGTTGTTTATCTCGAAAGATTCCATACCAATCACAAAAACTAATAGAAAACCTCACATAAATAATTAAAACTAGTTATATGGTAAGGAACTGGACATATCGATGAAATCTAAGCTTTGGACACTCGTAGGTGCACTTTTTGCTATAGGATTAGTTCTAATTTTACTAGGATTTGAGATCGGAGGATGGATTGGAATTGTGATCGGAGGTGTAGGCGTTGCTCTGTGTAGTGGGGCAGTCGGCAGCGGTATAGGAGAAGTGGTAGGCGGATCTCTTTTCGGATGGTTCATCGGTTGGGTGGTCGGCGGAATTGTAGGAATAGTAGTCGGAGGAGTCATAGGAGGATTCGCTGGAATGTTCCTAGGTATGGTCATAGGTATGTTTGGCGGGGTAGTTACTGCATTCAGCGTTAGGGTATGGAATGAACGCAGGAATATAGATCAAAATGAAAAAGACAGATTGTCAGAAAATCACTAATCTCCCGATGAAAAACTCGATTTGCATCTTTTTCTAAATTTTTTATGAGAGGTGTAAAAAAAGAAAGCTACCTTTTCTGTTAAGCTCACGAGTTGGTAGACTAGCTATTTTATTTAGACCTACCCCTTTTTATGACATCTTCTTCGTCTATATTTGGAGTATCTGTTCTCTTAGCTTCGTAGACTATCTTTGTTCGAACTTCGTCAAAATTACTCTCTAAAGCTTTCAGTTCTCTCTCTTTCAATGGTTCAACGACTGAAGGACGCAAGGGAGTGTTCAATTGAACTTCGTCCACGTTCAGTTGATCAATAAGCTCTACCATCTGTTCAACAAGATGCTTGTTTTCCTCCACAAACATGATTTCGATTGCGAGGATTCCGCTGTAATTCTCTCCAAATACTCTTAAACCTTCGATGATCTCATCAAAATGGATACCTTCCACAGGATTGTTCACTTTCTGGAAGCTATCTTCATCTACTGCATCGAGAGAGGCTATCACATAATCCAATCTTTCTAAAGGCTTACGTACCTCTTCCAAATTTAAAAGAGAACTGTTAGTTAGAATAGCCTTCGGTTTATCCGACACCTCTTTTAACATTTCCACCGCTTCTGGTAGATTCGAAGCTAGAGTAGGTTCGCCTATACCGGACAGGGTTAGATAATCGACTTTATCTCCTACAAGGTCTAAAGCTTCTACCAACTCCTCTCTCACTTCTTTAATCTCTACAAATTTTCTTCTCTTAGATGTAAGTTCCTGACATTTAGAGATCTGACAGTAAATACAATTAAAAGAACACACACGACC
>CAZRWG010000183.1:0-3518 GCA_964603805.1 uncultured Thermoplasmata archaeon | reverse complement strand
GTAAAGGTGAAGAGATAACTAAAAGACTTTCATCAAAAAGATGTCATGATATGATAGGTGAGTACGGCCTTAAAAAAGGATGTAAGATGGTTGTAGAAGAGTTCCCTGAAGAGCATACTTTAGGTCTCATCGCAGCTAATCAGAACGGGTGTTTTTCTGCCGAAAATAGAGAGATGGCCCGAGCATCTCTTGAAGAATGAAATGCTCAGCTAAAATAATTAGGTTTAAATGTAAGAAGTGATTAGAATTTACTGTAGTGAAAGATAGCTTAGAAAATAAAACGGGATAACGTGAAGGACTTCTATAGGCTTCTTGAGGAATATCTCGAGTACGAAGGATACAAAATAATTAGGAGTGAGAAAGGTAAAACTGTCGTGGATACTGGAGAGGAAAAATTGGCTCTTATCATCGCCGGCCCTGTAGTTCACGAAGACGACCTTCTCAAATTAGAAGAGGCGTCTGAGAAGTGTATTCTGATAACAACAGAAGAACTCCCATCTGAGACTAGAGAATCTATTCCTGAAGATACTGTGGTTTGGGATCGAGACGTATTGATAGAGAAGTTTGGAGATATGGTACTTGAGAAGTCGACTCTCGAAGGGTTAGAGGAAGGTGAAGAGGGGATCAAAGGTCCTGAAAAAAAATTTGAATTTGATATCGAACACGATACGAAAGAAGGTGTTCTAGAACCAGTGATCGATTTTGATGATGTCTCTGAACTAGGAGAGAAGCTAGTGGGAGGTTTCAAATACAGGTTGGAAGTTGTTCCTCATTACGTTTTTAAATACCAGATAAAAAATAAGCACGAAGAAAAGGGAAAGGCTTATCTGAATGCTGTTTCAGGCGAGCTAAATTTTTGGAAAAGACCGTTCAAAATGATCTCCGAATTGAAGAGATCTCATGTCAAATTAGAACCGAATATACCGGAAGACAAAAGTGAAGAAATGACTTTAAAATCTTTGAAAGATAAATATACTGAAATGAAAGAGAAAAAATGGGAGGAGAACGGAGCTACGATAGTCGAGAAAAGTCAAGAAGGGCCTTCAGAAGAGGAAATTGAATTAGAATATAAAGGTATGGTATATGTGCCGATGTGGGCCGTGGAGGGAACGGATGGAATCGTCGTGATAAACGCGGCTAGAGGAAAGGTAGAGAGAGAATTATGAGATAGCTCCTTCTAATATACTTATAGCCTCGTCCACTTCGTTTTTACTAAGATTCAAAGAAGGTCTAAATCTGATAGATTTTTCACCAGATATCAATATCAACAAGTTTTTCTTGAAGGCTTTATCCATCACATATCTGGAGGGTTCACATAAAAAAGAGCAAGTAAGCAGCTATCGCAAGAATAATAGGTATGATTATAGCCGGTATCCAATGTTTTAGTTCTCTCTCCTTTTCTTCTATTTGTTCTTCTTCCATCGATATGAGTTCATCTATACTCTTGTATTCTTTTTCTTTTTTTGGGACCTTTTTTACGACCTTTTTCTTCTTGACCTTTTCAGTCTTATCTTGACTTTTTGTTTCCTCTTTCTCCTCTATTTCACTTTCAGGTTGAGTCTCTTCTTTTTCCCTTTTATCACGGAAGATCTCTTCTTCTCTTGTTGGTTTTTGACCTTCTTCTAGTAAAGTTTCTTCTTCATGTTCTTTTTTGATTTCAATTTCCTGGAATAGCGAATTTAGAGCATCGATCAATCTCTTAGCTGTAGACTCTTCTATATCCGCTTCGTTTTGGAGTTTTTCTGATCCAGCTTTATAAGCATCTTCTAATGTCAGAAAACCACTGCCGCATATCTTTTCTCCGGCTCTAGCCCCGACTCCCATCATGTGTCTACTGAATTCCTCGATATTTTCTTCGAGAAGTTCTGAAGTCTCGATATCTTGGTATCTTTTTTCTTTTTCAATATAATCTAAAATTTTTTCAGCTCTATTTATGGCTTCTTCATAATCACCATATCTCATATACTCCCAAGCTAAATCCAGTTCTTCTTTGTAAGTAGAGAGGTTTATCACTTCTTTTTCTTCTAACATTTTTTCTATCTCAGAAAGCTTATCGGAAAGATCCTGAGCATCGGCGAGTTCCTCTTTTGCTGATTCGATTAATTCCTTCCCCTCTTTAAATTTAGATTCAGATAGTTTAGAATCTATTTTCTCTAAAGTCTTTTCTATAGTCCATCTTTTTCCCGAAAAATTATCGTTTTTAAAATACTCTATCTCTTTTCTTATCGGTTCTACTTTATCTTCTAATTCCGATGTACATTTTGTACATCTATCTTCCTCTACGAACTTTTTGCCGCATCTGTCGCATTCTTTTGTGAGCTCTTCAAGACTACTCAAGATCTTTTCGGCCTTGCTACTACCGATACCTTTCACTTCCATTAACTGTTCCTCTGTCAGCTCGCTCAATTGTTCTATAGATTCGATATCTAATGTTTCTTGTATTCTTTCTGCCAGCTTTGGACCGATACCCTTGATATCCTTAATCTCTATTCCTTCTTCAGTCATGGTCAATCGTTCTCCGTTTTATCTATGCATTTACTAAATATAATTTTGGGAGGAAGTTGCATATAAAAAGAGAGAAAGAAGTTTAGATTTGTTTACTCTCTAAGCTCGTCATCGACGACCATCACATTGTTTATGTAGAGACCGCCGAAACCTAATGAATCGTCATCATAGTTATCGTAGTCATCAGCACTATTGGTAACGACTCGGAAACGGAGCAGTATGATGTTACCGGAGTAATCAGAGAGGTCGATGTTCAATCTTGTCAGGTCCTCTGCAGTTGTCCAATTATGGGTAGTTTCGTTGGTAGAATCACCTACAGCTGCCCGACGTCCTAGATTGATAGAAGACCAAGTCCTTCCGTCGTCCTCGCTCACTTCTACTCGGAATCCGTCAGGCGGATCTGCATTTTCTTCATTAATGTTGAACTTGAATTCTGCTTGTAAAGTAGCTGATTCTGCATGTCTAAGGTCTATAGGATCGGTGATCAGACTGTTGTCTATACCACCTTTGAACATCTCCTTTTCTTCATCGGATTCCCCGTATATACCGTTCCACCATGCTGTGGTGTCTTCACCATCCATGTCAGTAGTATTCTTCAACTGCCATACGTCATGCATGTCTCCTTGGATATCATCGTTCCAATAGTCTCCTCTTCGTGTTACGTCGACTCTCACATCGTCTATCCACCATCCGCCTGGGACAGTGCTACCTCCGAACTGTTTGTAGTAGAATCTTATTCGGACACTGTCTAGTTTGTCTTCTGGTATCTCGTAGTCGTCTCTTAGTAGATCAACTCTAACTCGTTCCCAATTCATGGTTCCATCGGCACTTTTGCCATTCCAGGCCCACTGGATCGGTTTTTGTCTGTCATCATTTAATTCCTCCATCTCAAGCAGATTTCCAGTATAGGGCCCAATAGACGGTTCAATATAGTGCCAGTTCATCTCTTCATCGTCATCTTCATAACCTATTTCGAGATATGCTCCGTTAACGCCCTGTAGGAGCCTGTATCT
>CAZRWG010000182.1:0-3523 GCA_964603805.1 uncultured Thermoplasmata archaeon | reverse complement strand
AGGGTGAAGAAGTAGAGACAGGCGAGACCGGAGAACTGGTTGTAAAAGGATACAATGTTATGAAAGGGTATTACAACAAGCCAGAAGCTACTGATCAGACGATAGAAGACGGATGGCTTCATTCTGGAGACTTGGCAAAGATGGATGAAAGAGGTTACGTTGAGATAGTCGGTAGGAAAAAAGATATGGTGATAGTCGGCGGTCTTAATGTTTATCCAAGAGAGATCGAGGAATACTTGATAGAGCATGAGGAGATCCAAGAAGTCGCAGTTGTAGGAGTGCCAGATGATGAATTGGGTGAGGTAGTGGCCGCTGCGGTCGTCCCAACCGAGGGTTCAGACATAACCCCTCAAGACGTTGTCGATTTCGTCTATGGTGAGATAGCGAGTGCTAAAGTTCCAAGATACGTAGAAATAACCGATGACTTGCCAGTTTCAGGAAGAGGAAAAGTTCAGAAATTCAGATTAAGAGACCAGCTTGAAGAGAAAGTAGAAGAGGAGGAACTAGAAAAGATAGTTCCGACGGCGGTCAAAGAGAGAAAGTAAAACCTTTTTTCTTTCATTTTTCTGATAATATAGAGAAGGGTTATCAGCGAAAGGCAAACCATTTATACAAACCTTTATAATGTGAAACCGATGGAATGTCCACGATGTAAGGCGGAGATGAGCACCAAAGGGAGATGCTCTAACTGTGGTTATACAGTTCCCAGTATGGATGACAACAGAAGTTCAACTACCCCCACCATGATCGTGAGTGTATTCACCATCTTAGCTGTGATACTTTTTATTGGCTATTTGGCTATCAATATAGGATTATTAGTTTGGTCAGCTGAGTTTATCATCCCAGAAACATTAGCTCATCAGGAATTGGAATTTATTAATTTGATTTTCGTCGTAATACCTTTTCCGATCGGAGTAATGCATTTAACGGGTCAATGGTTTACTCTTTACTATCTATTCTTGGTTTTTTCTGTCCTCGCATCTTTATTTTACATATTCTATTCTAGCAGAAACGATTTCCCATCTTATCTTAAAGATGTAGTTAAAAAGAAATTTGAAAAGATTAAAGAGGAAAACGGAAACACATCCTCCCCGATTTTAAGACTTGTGACTGTTTTTACTGCTTTGTTATTCTTTAGCCAAACTTACTTTATCCTTTTGGAATTAGTTGGTATATCTCCAGATTTTCCTGAACCTCCAGATATATTATGGCAGAGAGTATATAGTCTATTGAGGGCTTCTGTGTGGGAAGAAATTATCGTCCGTTTCGCCTATATCGGGGTACCTATGGCCTTGTATGGATTACTGAAAGGAAAAAGAAAATCTAGAAAATATCTACTCGGTGGATTCGGAACAGATGAGAACTTTGCGGTTTATCTCGTGGTTATCTCTTCTATCATCTTCGCCTTAGCTCATCTACCAGGTTGGGACATATATAAGATGCCTCAAACACTCATCCCTGGATTCGCTTTTGGTTATCTATTCATAAAAGACGGTTTACATTCAGCTATACTTCTTCACTTTTTTTGGAATTTTATGAACGTACCTAATGACTTACTGAATATACCTAACTTTGAGAATTTCATTGTACTCTTAATCTTATTCTGGATGGGAGTAGGAGTATACTACACTTACAAATATTTGGAAATGTTCATCTCTTGGTTACAGGAACGTTCAGAAATAGAGGAAAAAAAAGAAATTGAATCCCAAAAAGAGGTAGAAGTTAAGGATCATACCGCAGGCGTTACAATCGGTTACGTCTGTCAGAGCTGCGGTTACAATAAAGCCGAATATACTGACGAAGGAAAGCTTAGATGTACAAGATGTGGGACTAAAAGTGATCCTAAATCACCCCAGGTTCATCAACAAAAAAAACTGTTACAAAGTGGTAAGTGGCCTCCTTCTTGAATTTCCCAATGGTTAAAATCGAAAAGGTTTATATCCATCGGGTTTCTGCCCAATCGATAGGATGTCCAACGATATTAAGATATATATCGACCGGAAGCTATGCACTGGCTGTGGTATTTGTATAAAATTTTGCCCTAAAGACGTTCTCGACGAATCGGATGATCTTAACCAATATGGCAATCATTTTGCTGAAGTTGTAGCTGAAGATAAATGTATAGTTTGCAGGAGATGCGAATTGTACTGTCCCGATTTTGCAATTGAGGTGGAAGAAGAATGAAAGATCCTGGAGAATACTTCATAGAAGGAAATATCGCTTGTGCCGAGGGTGCTTTAAGAGCAGGATGTGGCTTCTACGCCGGTTATCCTATCACGCCTGCTTCTGAGGTGATGAATCATCTTTCCAAAGAATTGCCTAAAGCCGGAGGTAGATTCGTTCAGATGGAAGATGAAATAGCCAGTATCGCTTCGATAATAGGAGCGTCATGGACGGGTTTGAAGTCCATGACAGCAACAAGCGGACCAGGTTTCTCTTTGATGCAAGAAAATTTGGGTTATGCGGTCATGACAGAAACGCCTTGTGTGATCGTAAATGTCCAGAGAGCGGGTCCATCTACGGGACAAGCCACTAAGCCAGGTACTGGAGACGTGATGCAGGCTAGATTCGGAAGTCAGGGAGATTATGAGATAATCGCTTTTTCACCTAATTCAGCGCAAGAGATGTTCGATTTTACTATCAGAGCTTTCAATCTCTCCGAAAAGTACAGGATCCCTACAGTTCTGTTAGCAGACGCAGGTGTCGGCCATATGAGAGAAAAAGTGGAAATCCGAGATGAAGTTGAGACTGTAGACCGAAGAAGACCTGAAGACGATGAGAAAGAGTTCTTCGATACAGATAGAGAAGACCATGTTCCTCCGATGCCGGATTTCGGAGGTGGGGAAGAATTGCTTGTCACAGGCTCCACTCATCTTGGAGATGGTACGAGAGACACTTCAAGTTTCGAAGCACAGGATCGATTGGTAAGGAGATTGGTCTCTAAGATAGAAGATAACCGCACCGAGATAGAAGATTGGGAAGAAGAAAACGTTGAAGATGCTGATCTCGTCGTTATCTCTTACGGTTCTATCTCTAGACCGGCTAGAGGAGCTGTCAAAAAAGCGAGAGAGAACGGTCTAAATGTAGGTTTTTTTAGGCCAAAAGTTATGTGGCCAAGTCCTGAAAAAAGATTGAGAGATATTGGAGAGAATTCCGAAGTATTACTAGCTGAATTGTCCTTAAGAGGTTATAGGATGGAAGTCGAACGGGCTGTTCCCTCTGAAAATCTACACATTTATGATAGATTGAATTCGCTTCCAACGATCGATCAAATTTATGATAGAATCAAGGAGGTGGTTGAATGATAAAAGCTAAGGAGATAAAAGAAAAATATATCAGAAGACATCCATCACCATTCTGTCCAGGCTGCGGTGGAGGGATGGTACTGAACTCGATGTCTAGAGCTGTAGAAGAAAGCGAAGTATCAAAAGATGACATCGTCGCGGTCAGCGGTATAGGATGTGCCGCATGGATACCCTCACCGCATTGGAGAGTGGATACTCTTCACACTACCCACGGCAGG
>CAZRWG010000181.1:0-3525 GCA_964603805.1 uncultured Thermoplasmata archaeon | reverse complement strand
ATTTTCACAGGCTGTTCTCTCTGCTGAGTTTTGTTTTATTTTTTTCATAGGGGGAATAGTACTTTATCTAATTGGATTATTTATAGAAGATTAGACATTTCTAGCTCTATTGCTAGGCTTTGACTCTAGATATCTCATCATCAATTTCTTTCTTCTTATTCCGTAACTATCGTTTCCTCGAAGGCTTTTCTAAGTATAGATTTATGTCTCTATTACTGATCATATAGACCCTTTTACGGGTTCCGTTAGAGATGTAGTTTTCCAAATCAATTAGGGATTTATGGATCTGTATCTCCTAACTTTTGGTCACCTAGATACAGTTCATCGTTTCTTAAATCTGTATATTGCTACTGCAGTGACTAAACCGAGTGCCAGAAGCATAGCCGTGAATCCGGGTACATCTAGAATAGGTTCTGTGATTGTTATTTTGCCCGAATGTGAGTCGTTGTTACTATCCAGTAAAAGACTTAATTCAGTCGATAACTCGATCTGGGCAGTACTTATGTCTACATCTCCAGTATCATAGACGACTTCATTTGTATATTCTTCTTCTGGTAAAAGTGTTAAATCTCTATCCCTATTCACTTCTTCTCTATCGATTTCTTCTCCTTCCACACTGAGAACGACATCTTGCGTGCCTTCGGCACCACCAGTATTTTTGACTCTGTATTCTATATTGACTTCTTCTCCAAGTTCTACCTCCTCGTCATAGTCAGTAATTTCGACTTCAAAAAATTCCCAATTATCTTCTGTTATCTCAACATTTTTTTCTAGTTCTTTCTCTTCAGTTACAGAATCTTCTTCAGCCGTCGCCACACCTCCAACCGCCGTCAACATACCGCTGAACAGCAGAGAGAGAGTAATGACGATTACAAAGAATTTTGTTTTCATTCTTGCCCTCTTGCAATATATAATATGAAATTGATTACTATAAGAATGTTATGAAGTGTGATAATTATCCTTATTAAAGTAGCGCAAAAAACCTAAAGAAACTACCTAAACTGTCAATCAATGAAAATTAAAAAAGATAAAGAAGTTTAGAAAGTTTTTTAGGATTTTTTACTGTCTTTCTTGTAGTAAATCGCTGCTGCGCTGAGTGCGCCGAGGATTAGAATGATAGAGGTAAATCCAGGAATTTCATCGTCTACTGCCTCTACAGACACACTTACAGGAACTGTATCTTCATCATCTTCACTTGCGACAGTTAGTAGATGTGAACCACCTTCAGCTTCCCAAAAGAATTTGAAGCTTTCTTCTTCGCCTGCCTCGAGAGTAACGTCTTCCTTCTTATCTATCTCAGTACCGCCTATACTGAAGGTTATGTCCTGTGTATCTTCAGTATAACCTGTGTTTTCAACCGTAAACTCGACCGTAACGTATTGGCCTTCTTCTACTTCCTCATCATGATCGGTTATTTCAATTCGGAAGAAAGGTTCATCACCTTCTTTAAATACTGCGGTTATGTTCATATCGCTGTTCATAGTGAATTCTATTTCTTCTTCTTCACTTTCATAATCACCTGTCCACTCGATAAATACCCAATCTTCATGAGGTGTAGCTTTTAGGGTGACTTCGTCCCCATCTGCGTAGGTGTGATTACCTTCTTCTGGTTCGGTCATGCCCTCTCCTTCGATGTTTATCGTTAGATTATATTCTCTGATGAAATGTGCCGTGATATCTTTATTCTCGTCCATGGTGATGTTCAACGTCACATTAGTACTGATTTCATCTCCAGTCCAATTGACGAATCCCCAGTTTTCTGCGGGTTGGGCTGTCAAAGTCACATTAGTATCTGGTAAGTACCTGTCCTCTTCGGGTTCAGCTTCCACTTCTCCTTCTCCTTCGATGGTGATATTAAGGTAGTATAATACGTCCGCAACTGACACTGTGATACTCTCGGAAGTAACTTCCTTATCATACTCATCATCCTCATAAGTGGCATTTACCGTATATTCTCCTTCTTCCATCTTAACGAACGTCGCATTCTCGTTAACCTCACTGATGTTCTCCCATGTGAATTCTGAGGTCTCATTCGTTATCAAATTACCATATTCGTCATATGCTCTTGCAGTAAAGTTCAATTCTTCTCCCGTCTCTACGATCTGATCCTCATCCGGAGTTATCTCAACATAATCGACTGCCGTTCTGTGAACTGTTATAGTAGCGTTTACTTCCTCTTCGATCACATCGGCAGAAGCTATGATATCATACACTCCGGGATATTCGTCATAATAGTAGAAGTCTACTTCGCTATCTCCGTCAAGGATAGTAACTTCCGTTACATTCTCACCATCAGGTTCTTCTCTAAACTCGTACTTTGTTTCATCTGAAGTAGAATTCAATTCAACAATCAGATCTCCGTCGGTAACTTCGTTTCCAAATTCATCTAATCTACGAATAGTGAACATTGCTTCTGTCCCGGCTTTCATTTCTTCAGGTGCTTCAACAAATTCGAGTTCATATTCCTCTCTAGACTCTACAGTTACGGTCGAAGTATCGGTAATTTCAGTGTTATTGACGCGGAACTCTACAACGTAATGATCTGCAATTTCCTCTTCAAAAGTGAAGTTAGCCTTTCCATTTGCATCAGTATCTAAGGTGTCGTTTTTCTCAATACCGTTCAAACCATCATCATCGATCACTTCTATGGTCTCACCTTCAACAGGATGATCGAAGGCGTCAAAGGCTGTGACAGTAATGTTACCTTCTTCACCAGCGCTTACCGTGATATCAGATGCCTCTATTTCTTCTGTTACTCCCTCTTCCGCTGGCCAATCATCGGGAGATTCTTGATCAGAGAACCAGGCCGCACCGATAGCTACATCGGGATATGGTTCATCGCCTCTATCTGCGAACAGTCCTACCTCTCCTGTCCCGGTTCCTACTTTTGTGACGTTTAACTTAAGACCTTGCCAACCATCAGTTTCCTCTATCTGCATCTCTTCTGATTCATTTATATTTCCGTCGGTGTTGTTATATTCCAATCTTACATGAGCCATTCCTTCAATATCTCTCGGTACTCTAAACCACGCTTCCAAATAATAAGTTGTTTCTTCATCAATATCTACATCCTGTCGGGCGTATTTTTGGTAAGGTTCACTTCTAACAGATGCATTCTCTCCAAGAAGACCATCGATCCGATAGCTAACATATTCCGCAAACCAACCCGTCCAATTTGCTATTTCATCATCTTCAGTCCATTCTCCAAGAGAGGGATTTTCAAGATAATTCTCCGGTTCCTCTTCATTTTCCGAGAACTGTTCTCTGGTTGAAACGTCTCCGACTCCTACCATCATCCCGCTGAGTAGGAGAGAAAGACTGATAGTTAACACAAATATTTTGCTTTTCATTTATTTTCCCCTTTTATTAAGATGATATCCACTAGATTGCTATATATATCTTAGGAAAACATCTAAATGATTCTAGAAGAAGGATAATTTTTTCGAAATTTAGCACATCTTAAAAGATTGATGAAAATTAAAAGAGATAAAAAAGGGGTTTTTTGAGTTTTTTAGATTTTCTTTT
>CAZRWG010000180.1:0-3530 GCA_964603805.1 uncultured Thermoplasmata archaeon | reverse complement strand
ATAGCGAGAGATACGGGCGATGTAAGAAAAGGCACGAACGAAGTTACCAAATACGTGGAAAGAGGCGAAGCAGTTTTGACCGTTTTAGCGGAAGATGTGAACCCTCCTGAGATCTTAGCCCATCTTCCTCTGCTCTGTGAAGAGAAAGATGTGGCTTATTCTTATGTTCCGTCACAGGAGGAGCTAGGTGCTGCTGCAGGGATCGATGCATCTTCGGCTTCGGTGGCTATAGTTGATCCAGGTGATGGAGAACAGATGCTAGAGGAATTGAAAAAAGAACTCGAAAATATAAAATGATCCAATATAATTAAAGATAGAGGAGTTTCAAAATGGCTTCAGAAGATAGTATTCCCGGAGAAGTTGTCGAAATCGTTGGCCGTACTGGAATGACTGGAGAAGCTACCCAGGTCAAAGTCCGGGTCCTTAAAGGGGAAGATGAAGGAAGGATTATCACTAGGAATGTCATGGGCCCTGTTCAGAAAGGAGATATACTGATGCTGAGAGAAACAGCAAGAGAAGCTAAAGATATCGGGGTGAGATAAATATGCCTGAAAGAAGAGAATGCACTTTTTGCGGCGAACCCATAGAACCAGGAACCGGTAAACAGCACATAAAAAACACCGGAAGAGTTTTCCATTTTTGCTCAAATAAGTGTCGTAAAAATCTTCTAAATCTCGAAAGAACCCCTAGGGAAACGAAGTGGACTAGAAGGTACGCTCAAGACAAAGCTATAGAGACATATCGCAAAAAAGAGTCAAAAACAGAAGAAGAATCTAAAGAAGAAGGTAAGAAAAAGATAAAAAGAAAGACTGACTAAGGCGGGATTAAGATGGAAACAACTTTTTTGATGGTAAAACCAGATGGTGTCCAGAGAGGTCTGATTGGAGAGGTTATCTCCCGTATCGAAGATAGAGGTCTACGCATCGACGCGATGAGAATGATGAATATTGACAAAAAAACTGCACAGGAACATTATGCAGAACATGAAGGAAAGGAATTTTACGGACCTCTATTGGATTATATAACCTCTGGTCCTGTAGTAACGTTGGCGGTCACCGGGGACTCAGCGATCTCAGTGGTGAGAGATATGGTCGGTGAGACAGACCCACGGGATGCGAAACCGGGGACCATAAGGGGAGACTATGGACTTGACATCGCTAGGAATATAGTACATGCAGCCGATTCTAAAGAAAGTGCTGAGCGTGAACTGAATATATTTTTTGAGAAAAAAGGGTACCAAGAATACAACAGAGTAGAAGAAGATTGGATATACGAATAGTAAACAAATTTTACTTTTTTTTGTCGTGTCCGAACGGAGACTGAGTTAAAAATTTAGAATATCTCAGAAATAATATAAGACATATTCCGAAATATTTATAAGTATAGATAACGTTTATGTATTTGTCTGACGTTAATAGTATATATGTCGGACTAAATTAAACCAAGGAGGCCAAATGTGTCGGACACAAAGCGCATAACTGTCAGAATACCCGAGGATATGGCTGAGGAGTTGAATGAGTTGGTTGAAGATGGTTCATTTTCATCTCTTTCAGAAGCTATCAGAGCTTCTATAAGGGAGTTCATTAAAAATAAAAATGCACCTGATCATATCTCGAAAGTCACAGTTGATCTTCCTAAACAGAAAGTAGGGGAGATCGAAAACCTCGTCGAGAGAGGTGATTCCGTGGATGTAGACGATGCGATAAGGACGGCTGTTAGAGAATACGTCAGAGAAAAGATCAAGGAATACCAAAGAGTTATGGAAGAAGAAGAGTAAAAACTACTTGATAAACCCATATTGGTATTAAGTTCAAAAATCTATCGGGTTAGTTGTATGATGAGAAGAAAAAAAACCGAAAAGGATAAGCAGGATTCTACGGATCTAAATATCTACGTAGTAGGGGTCGGCGGTGGTGGAAATAATAGCGTTGATAGATTGAGCAGAATAGGAGTTCGTGGAGCTAAAACAGTAGCTGTGAATACCGACAAAGAACATCTCAAGAATAAGAAAGCGGATAAAAAAATGCTTATGGGGAAGTCCCATAATTTTGGTAGGGGAGCTGGAGGGAATCCTACCGTAGGTAAGGAATGTGCTGAATCGGCTAGTGGAGGATTTAAAAAGTTATTTTCAGATGCAGACCTAGTATTTTTGACTACTGGTCTGGGAGGAGGTACCGGAACTGGAGCGAGTCCTGTGATAACCGAGATAGCTAGGAGAAGCGGCGCGATGGTTATAGATATCGTGACTCTTCCTTTCTCAGTGGAAGGTAATCGAAAAGAGTTGGCATGGAGAGGAGTACAAAAGATAGAATCCTATGCTAATTCGACTATAATATTGGACAACGACAAACTACTAGAAGTTAGTCCAGACGTACCTATAGATCAAGGTTTCGGTTTGATGGATTCCGTGATTTCTAGTCTAGTTAAGAGTGTTACAGAGACCATAACTAGGCAATCTTTGATCAATCTTGATTTCAATGATCTTCGCTCCGTTCTCGGAGGAGGAAGTTATTCGACTTTGATGACTGGAGAGGCACACAGTAAAGAACCAGAGAAAGTGGTTAAAGATGCTGAAGGAAACCCTTTCCTAAACGCTGATTATAGAGGAGCGAAAAAAGCGCTCATCCATCTAACTGGAGGTTCTAACAGTTTATCAGTCAAAAAGATGAATGATATAGTGGGAAGGATGACTTCAAAACTTGATTCTAGAGCAAATGTGATAGTCGGAGCTAGGATAGACCACGAATGTGAAAATAAAATAAAGCTGATGTCTATAGTGACTGGTTTGAGAGAGCAAGACCTTTATCCTATAGAAGAGAACGGTCCTATTTCCGCAATAGGTTGATTTAACTACTTGGTTTAATATATGATTAAACGATTTATACATGGAGAGATTTAGATGAATAGTAAAGAACTTCAGGATTGTATCGAGGCAGGAGAAAAAGGAGTCTATCTAGATCTAAATGTCTCTCCCGGTTCTTCTAGGACCAAGATCACTGGTATCAATAAATGGAGGAATCAATTAGAATTGTCAATAAAAGAAAAAGCGGTGCGAGGTGAAGCAAATAAAGCTCTCCTCAAATTATTTGCGGAATTATTAAACATTTCAAAGAAAAGTGTAAAGCTCGTTCGAGGAAAAACTACAAAAAGTAAAAGGATGTATTTTGAAGGTGTGGATAAAACTGAATTGGCAGATAGAATCAAAAATATATACGAGGAAAATTGAAGATGAGATTGAAGGAAGAGTTGGAAGGAGTTCAGGATATCCTCGCAAAGATCAAAAAAGAGGACAAATCCATTCCGATTATAGTTGAGGGAAGAAAGGATAAGAAGGCTTTAAGGAGCTTAGGTATTAAACGTAAGATAATCAAGATCAAAAAGGGAAAAGCTATCTTCAGGATAATTGAAAGACTTAGGAAGGACCATGATAAAGTCATAATACTTACAGATTGGGACTCTACCGGAGGTAAACTTTGCTATAAGATAAAAAAGGCCTGTGAATCAAACGATATAAAATATGATATAGAATA
>CAZRWG010000179.1:0-3533 GCA_964603805.1 uncultured Thermoplasmata archaeon | reverse complement strand
ATATGCCTCTTTTTTGGGTAAGTTACCGAAGGCACAATTTCTGTAGCTTATCCGATAAGTATCATCTTCCTCATGATAAGAGCAGTAAAACCCGAGTTCATCGAAACCTTTCACTAACTTTTCTATTTTGTCCTCCATAGAGTCTTTCTCATCGAATCCCGGGAAAAGGTTGATCAAGTCTTCTACTAGGTTTTCCTCTAATCTAAGTGATGCATCTTCATCTAATCCTTCTTGGATATTTTTGATCATAAGTTCTAGTAAAAGTTCGATCTGCCTTGGGAACAACCTTTTCCCTTCGTCTGTGAGTGAAAAGTACTTCTTCGGTCGTCCTTTCTCTGCTTTCTCGAAGTAGGAATCTATCAATCCATCTGATTCGAGTTTATTCAGATGTCTTCTGACTGCACTTTCATTTATCTCTAAAATTTCAGCTAAATCAAGAGCTGTAAGGTCTTTAGAGAGTAAATTCTCAAGGATCTCTCCTTTAGTATCTTCTGTTTGGATCCTGCTTTTCATTCTCTTGATCATGATTTATCGATAAGGCTATAATCAGCAAGCTTTATATACTTTACGCACATTATTGTGATTAAAGTGATATATATGGGCGTTGAAGAGCTGTATAAAAGTTTGAAAGGATTGGCTGAAGGTGAAGTTTCAGAAAAGGAAGCTCTGGAGAAGATGAAGAGAGCTACACCAGTTGAGATATCCAAAGCAGAACAAAGGCTAGTTCAAGAAGAAAACTTTGGCGAAAAAGAATTCAAAAGTTTCTGCGATGTTCATCTCAAAGCTGTCGAGAATAAAGTTGAGGAGATGAAAAATGAGTTAGAGGAAGGCCATCCGATAAGAACTTTAGTCTTAGAACACGATGAAATATTAGAGGCATTAGACGAATTGGAAGAACTTGGTGATACTCTGAAGGAAAGAGATCTGACGGACAGCGAGGAAAAAAAATTAAAACATATTGCGGAACATTTGGTTGAAGCCGAGAAGCATCATGATAGGGAGGAAGAAGTCCTATTTCCCAGGCTTGTTAAAAAAGGTATTACAGGACCGGTAAATATAATGGAGATGGATCACGAGGAGATGTGGCCGAAGAAAAAGAAATTGAAGAGTTTCTCTAAAGATCTAGATGAGAACAAAGATAAGATCATCGAATTGATAGATCACTTGGTTTTGAACTTGAAGGATCACATATTCAAGGAGAACAACATACTTTATCCTTCTGCGCTAGAAGAATTAGCAGACTGGGATCAGATGAAAAAAGAAGGTGATGAGATAGGTTACTGTTGTTTTACTCCTGATACTTCTCAAAAAGATTATTAATATGGAATGTTTTAAAAAAATAGGAGGTCAAAAGATGTCAGAAGAAGATTATGATATAGTGGTCATCGGAGGAGGTCCTGCAGGGTTATCAGCTGCCATATACACGTCTAGAGCTGAGCTAGATACTTTGATACTGGACGAACCGGATAAACTTCTTGAGAAGGCGGAAAGCATCGATAATTATTTCGGATTTCCTGAAGGGGTTTCAGGCAAAGAGCTTTTGAAGAGAGGTAGAGATCAAGCGAAGAGATTTGGAACCGATATAATAGAAGAGAAGGCCTTGATAACCAAGATAGACCCAGAAGGAGAAGGTTACATCGTCGAGACCGCAGATAGAGGATTTAAAACGAAGGGGCTAGTGATTTCACCGGGTATCCAGCACGAAAAGCCGCCGATCGAAGGGATTAAAGAATATGAAGGTAAGGGTATCAGTTACTGTGTTGTATGTGATGCTCCGCTTTACAAAGGTAAAAAGGTAGGATTGATGGGCTCTGAAGATTTAGTTGGTAAAGAGGCATTGGAGCTTTACCAGTATACCACGGAGATAAAGATCTATACCAATGGCAGTGAATTAGAGATGCCTGAGAATTTATTTGAAAAGTTGAAGGAAAGAAATATACCGGTAGAGAAGGGAAAGATCGAAGAGGTTGTAGGGAACGAGGACTTCAGTGGTCTTCGAGTTGATGGAGAAGTTCAAAAAATGGACGGTCTTATGATCGCTGAAGGTAGCAGTGGAAGTCTAGATTTCGCTCGAAGTCTGGGCATAACTATAGAGGACGGTGTGTTGTCGGTGGACGATGACATGTTTACTGGCATACCGAGAGTTTATGCTGCCGGTGATTGTGTTGGAGGAGCTAGGCAGATCAGTGCTGCTGTAGGCGAAGGTGCGAAAGCAGCTCTAGGACTCATCAATGAACTTAGAGAAGGATCTTATAAAGATTGGAGTTAATGAATAATGGGGTTGATATAAGATGAAAGATGTGAAAATAGACCAGGAAACCTGTATAGGATGCGGAGCTTGCGAATCGACCTGCCCAGAGGTATTCGTTCTGAATGCTCAGGTTAAGTCAACAGTAGTAGAAGAATATAGAACTGGAAACGAAGACCAGGGTGAAGTTCCAGAGGACATAGACTGTATTGAAGATGCAGAGGATGGTTGTCCAGTCGATGCTATTTCTGTATCTTGATTTTGATTTATTTGGTGACATGAATCTATGAAAACAGACCCCTTTGATAGATATCACGAAAGATATGATGATTGGTTCAATAAACATGAAAAGGTATACGAGTCGGAGTTGAAAGCAGTACGTGATCTTCTTCCTTCAAAGGGAAAGGGTATCGAGATCGGTGTAGGAAGCGGTAGATTTGCGTATCCGCTCTCTATTGGTTATGGTTTGGATCCTTCGAAAAAGATGCTCCGATTAGCCGATGAAAGAGGGATCCAGGTTGTAAGAGGTGTGGGAGAAAATATACCGTTTAAAAATGGATCATTCGATTTTGCTTTGATCGTTACAACTATATGTTTTTTCGATGATCCTACAAAAGCACTTAAAGAAACAGCGAGAATACTAAAACCTGAGGGCACCGTTATCATAGGCTTCATCGATAAAGAAAGTCCTGTAGGACAAACATATCAAAAGAAAAAAGATGAAAACGTGTTTTATAGCGATGCTAACTTTTTTTCTATAGAAGAGGTCATCGAGCTGTTGAATCAAGTAGGGTTTTCTAACCTATCATTTGTCCAAACGATATTTGAAGGTATAGATAAAGAAAGGGTAGAGAAGCCCAAAAAAGGATATGGAGAAGGCAGTTTCGTTGTGTTGAGGGCTGAGAAATGTGTCTAGATCAATCCTAATAAATCTAATCGGTGATAAGTTCTGTTATGCTATTCCTTTCCTTTTCCTTGAGAGGAGAACAAACCTCAGGAGTTGTCTCTCCTTCAGCGATCTTTTCAGCGGTTTCATAGCACGAACTGCTCCCGCAGACACCACAGTTGTTGCCGGGTAGTTCTTGATTTATCTTTTCAACCAGTAGACCTTCTTTCTGCGAGTTCTTGACTATATACTCCTTACTGATCACTTTTCCAGTGATTATTCCGATAAGTATGATCGCAGGAACCGTAAAGATATATCTTGTTCCCATAAATGATAAGCCCATAAATTGAGCTTCTACGATCAACATAGGTGTCTTCACCACGGCCCATGCACTCAAGA
>CAZRWG010000178.1:0-3555 GCA_964603805.1 uncultured Thermoplasmata archaeon | reverse complement strand
AAGAAGGAGAGAAACACGCCTCTCAGATAAAGGAGGAATTGGGAAAAGCAAAATCTACCACATCTGTTCATCTTTCTGACCTAAAAGATCTTGGAGTAATAGATGTAAAGGAAGATTCTGAAGACGAGAGAAAGAAAATATTCTATCTCTCTTCTCAATTATTGGGTAGATCTGAGTATCCTCAAGATGAACATTATCACGATATCTTAGAGAGTTTAAAAGACTCTAGCGGTAAAAGATACGAGTTCCTCAAGGGCCTATTTCATCTTTTAAGACACGGGTTGGATTCTTTCGGTCTCGATGTACATCCGGCTTTGAAGGAGATCGGTAGAGACGCTGGCAGGGCAATAGGAGAAGATATCTCTGTTGGCGGGAAAGAAGAATTATTCAGAGAGATCAGTGATTTTTGGGATTCTACAGGTTTAGGTAAGATGAATGTAAAACAAGACGGGGAAGTGATAGTCGAAGAATGTTTCGATTGCTGTGAAATGCCGGATGTGGGACATACCCTTTGTTCTCTCGACGAAGGTATGTTAGAAGGGGTCATTGAAGCAGCGTTGGATGAAAAAGTCGAAGTGGTTGAGGAAGAGTGTCACGGTTCCGGAGCGGATCACTGTAAGTTCAGGATTAAATGGGAATAGCGATATTTCTTATCGAGGGTGTTAAAGTTTTAAGATAATATAAAAGAGGCCGTGGTCGGGATTTGAACCCGAGCCAAGGGATCCACAGTCCCGCATGCTGCCAGGCTACACCACCACGGCCATCGTTGACTTCATTTCTTAGAATACCAATTAGTATAATACTTTTTTCATTTCTCTCAGTTAACTTAGGATTTTCCTTCCCTTTACAAAAATTTTAAAACAACTGAGGTGATGTCACTATGCCAAAGTTCGGATAATATGAGAATAGACAAAATAGAATCAGAGGTTCTAGAAAGAGTTAAACCCGATAAGAAAGAGAGAGAAACTATCAAGAAAATTTCTGAAGAACTTCTTGAAATATTGCACGATGAACTCGAAGGAAAAAAGGAACCAAAAGTTGTCGGTTCCGTTTCAAAAGGTACCTATCTGAAGAACCCTGATATCGATATTTTTGTCAAATTCCCTCTCTCCACTTCAAGAGAGGAGATGGAAGAAAAGATACTGAGAGTCGGAAAAAAGATCTTACAAGATACTAAAGAAAAGTATGCTGAACATCCCTACATCTATGGAATTTATAAAGATCATGAGATAGACATAGTGCCTTGCTATGAGATAGAAGATGTCTCGAACATGAAATCTGCTGTAGATCGAACACCATTTCACACCGAATATATTATCGACAATTTAGATGAATATCAGAAGGAAGAAGCTATCCTTTTCAAGGCATATCTAGAAGGTATAGGCGCTTACGGTGCTAAAGCTGAAGTTTGGGGGTTTTCCGGATATCTATGTGAACTATTGATCCTTCATCACGGATCCTTTAGAGAGGTGATAAAAGCGGCAAGTGAATGGAAACCCGGAAAAAAGATAGAGATGGTAGAGGGAAAGAAAGATTTTGATGACCCTCTCGTAGTTATCGATCCAATAGACCCTGAGAGAAACGTGGCCTCGCCGGTTTCGGTGGAGAAATTTTCGTTATTTGTTTTATCTTGTAAACAATTTTTGAAGGAACCCAAGATGACTTTTTTCTTTCCAAACGAGTTAAAGACCAAGGATAGAGAGGAACTCTCTAATTTTATTAGTAAAAGAGGAACTGAACTGATCGGTCTTAAAGTTCCTAGACCTGATGTAGTAGAAGATAATCTCTATCCACAGGTTCAAAAATGCCTGAGGAAATTGCTCCATCAAACATCTCATAAGGACTTCAAAATATTACATTCAGATTATTTTGTCAACGATGATAAAATACTATTCATGCTGGAAGTCGAAAACTCAACACTACCTAAAATAGAAAAGCATAGAGGACCACCGATTTGGGTGGATAATACGGCAGAATTTGTCGACAAATATGATAAAGACGTTTACCTGGAAGAGGACAGGCTTTGGGTAGATAAGGAAAGAGAACATACTGATATAAAGGATACCTTGATCGATATAATGGAAAAAGTCGATCTAGGGAGTGATCTAAATCCGCTACTTCCTGATGAATGTAGGTTCATAGGGAAGGAAGAAATGTTGAGAAACGAGAAAGGATCTCTAACAGAATTCTTTGATAATAGTTTTCCCTGGGAACGCTGATCTATTCTACAGCCTTCCTTAATTCCTTCAGATTCTTTTCTATGTCTCCTTCAAATACTGAAGAGCCAGACACTAAAACGTTTGCTCCGTTATCGACCACTTTTCCAGCGGTTTCAGGTGAGATGCCTCCATCTACTGCTATATCGATATCATAGTTTTGTTCATCTACGGCATCTCTAGCCTTCTTTATTTTAGGAAGAACGTCCTCCATAAATTCCTGGCCGCTGAAACCAGGTTCAACAGTCATTATCAGTATCAAGTCTATGTATGGAAGAAATTTTTGGATGGTTTTGAATCTAGTTCCCGGCTTTAAACTCAAACCCACTTTCGTCCCTGTCTCTTTGATATCTTCGATCAGTTTTTCGATATTGTCAACAGCTTCAACATGAAAAGTTATTATGTCCGAACCTGCCTCTGCAAAATCATCGACATATTTATCTGGATTTGAGATCATCAGATGTGTTTCGAAAACATGATCGCTCTTATCTCTGATCGAATCTATGACGCACGGACCGAATGTTAGATTCGGAACAAAATGGCCGTCCATCACATCTAGATGTAACCATTCAGTTCCTTTTACGGCTTTCACCGAGTTTTCAAGATTGGAAAAATCTGCCGATAATATGGAGGGAGATATCTTTACTTTGGTCGAGTCATTCATACCAATCCAAACCTCTTTTTCCAGAGGAAAGCTAAGTTCTTAAATCCATCTTTCAAGGAGCGGATCTTTGCTTCTCCCTTTCTTTCTCTGTATTCGATAGGGACTTCGTCGACTTTGAGCCCTTTCTTTATAGCCTCGATCTTTATCTCTTCAGAAAAAGGCATTCCGTCGCTAGTCACATTCAGATGTCTTAAAGCAGAACTTTTAAAGACCCACATACCAGACTGCGAATCATTAAGATTGGTTCGAAAGAGCAGATTCATGGTAGTTTTCAAGACCCAATTTCCGAAACGATGAGTCCATCCCATGACGTCAGATGATACGTTGGAGAGTCGATCAGTGGTTATGAATTCGTATCCTTCTTTTTCTATCATGACAACCAAACTCGGAATCTTCGAAGCGGGATAGGTACAGTCAGCATCTAAAGTGACTATGATATCACCTTCAGCTTCTTCGAAACCAGTTTTGTAAGCTCTTCCATAGCCTCGCCTGGGCTCTTCCACAACTCTAGCTCCTTTAGACCGTGCGATCTCTCTTGTTCTGTCTGTAGATTCTGTATCAACGATCAAAACTTCGTAATCTCTACCTGAAAGAGCTTCGTTGATCTCGTCCATGACCTCTCCGATGGATTCCTCTTCATTCATCGTGGGTATAACTACAGATATCTTCATATGT
>CAZRWG010000177.1:0-3565 GCA_964603805.1 uncultured Thermoplasmata archaeon | reverse complement strand
ACGAATTGACTATAGATAGTACTGATGGTGGAGAAGTTACCAATCCCGGTGAAGGTACCTTTAGTCACAATCATGGTACACAAGTGGGGTTGGTTGCCCAAGCGGATAATTATTATCGTTTCGTAGAATGGACCGGCGATACAGATGAGATCGATGATATCTACTCCGCAAGTACACATATAGTCATGAATGATGATTATTCTATAACGGCAGTTTTCGAAGTGGATCAACAATATAATCTTTATATAGATTCTACCCAAGGCGGACAAGTCACAGATCCTGGAGAAGGAACTTTTACATACGATTATGGTACTGACGTTGACTTGGTAGCAGAAGCTGATGACGGCTGGGAATTCGTAAGATGGGAAGGTGAAGTCAGCGAGATAGATGATGTAAATTCAGCTACTACAACCATCACTATGAACTCTCACTATTCTATAACAGCAATCTTCGAAGAACCTATAGAGATGTACGATCTGACCGTAGAGATTGAAGGTGATGGAGGCGTAGACATATCTTCAAGTCAACCTCCAGTTGATGATAAGTACATAGAAGGAACTTGGGTAGATCTTAACGCGCTACCAGATCCTGGATGGACCTTCAGTCACTGGTCTGGTGATGTGCAAGAAGGACAAGAAGAGTATGATTATATCTCGATCTACATGGACAGCGACAAGTCTCTAACGGTCCATTTCACATATTTAGAAAAGTATGAGTTGACTCTTAGCACTGTGGGGAGTGGGTCGGTACACATATCTCCAGATCAGGAAGAGTATGATGAGGGAACTTTTGTATATCTTGATGCTATGCCTGAACACGGCTGGGAGTTCAGTCACTGGTCCGGTGACATAGGTGATGAACCAGATGATTCTATGCACATATCCATCATCATGGATGAAGATAAGACGGTTACTGCCTACTTCGTAGAGACCGGTTTCGAACCTAAGAATCTATTGCTTGATGTTAATCCTACTTCTGGTGAAGTACCATTGGACGTAACTATTTACGTTTATGCAGATAACCTTGGAGATGAACCAGGCTCTCTGGATGTTTTCGTGGACGGCAGAGTTGAATATACTTTGCAAATACCAGCTGGAGACAGTGCAGAACATACCTTCACACATACATTTGAACGATCTGGCATCTATGAGATCGAATTCTATGATTTAACACAGACCGTTAATGTTGGAGATGTGCCTGAATTCGAGCCGGAAAATATCGAGTTGTTTATCGAGCAACTCTACGGTGAAGCGCCTCTCGAAACCTCGATATACGTGAAGGCTGAGAACTTCGGAGATCTTGAGGGTTCTATAGATGTCGTGATAAACGGCGTTGACGTTTATACGTTACAAGTACCTGCGAATGAGGTAGCGGATCATGAATTTACACATATCTTCGAAGAAGTGGGAACTTATCACGTAGAGTTCCATGATGAAACACGGT
Organism: uncultured Thermoplasmata archaeon; assembly: GCA_964603805.1. Classification (GTDB taxonomy): domain Archaea; phylum Thermoplasmatota; class Thermoplasmata; order Halarchaeoplasmatales; family Halarchaeoplasmataceae; genus Natronoplasma. Next base: position 2,122 of record CAZRWG010000177.1, on the reverse strand, counting down.
TTGTCGAGGTTTATGATCCTGAGGGTTTCGCTCCTGTAAACCTAGAACTGGATGTGGACCCTGTTTCAGGTGAACCTCCATTAACAGTCAATATATACGTTAGTGCAGAGAACGTGGGAGAAGAACATGGGTCCATCGACGTGGTCATAGATGGAACAGTTGTGTATACATTGGACCTACCAACTCAAAGTATTGAAGACCACTCGTTTACACATACATTTGGAGAGGTTGGACAATACAACATCGAATTCAGACATCTATCGGAAACTGTTACAGTCTCAGTAGAAGAACTTTCAATAGAGATCACATCTCCAGCGGAAGATTCGATTTTCAACATTGGAGATGTAACCATCGAATGGGAATCGGAAGGTACGATCAGTCATCATGAGATATCCATTAATGATGGTCCTTGGCTTAACATAGGTTTGATCACATACTATACATTCCCTGATCTAGAGGATGGTGATCATACAGTCCTCATAAAAGTGGTGAGTACCACAGGTAATGAGGAAATGATTTCTTTGGATTTCACAGTCGATTCTGAAGATAAGGAATCTACCGAAACTGAATTTCCGGCGTGGGCGATGGCATTGATAGGAATCTTGGTCGTCAGCTTGATCGTGGTTCTAGTTTCGATAGTCTTTGTTATGAGGAAGGGTAATGAGAAAACATTACCTAAATCTACTGAGGAATTTGAAGAAAGAGAGGAGGTCGAAGAAATATGAAAAAGAAGATAATTACATATGGAATCGTTATGATAATGCTCTTAAGTCTTGTGCTTTTTACAGTCGGAGCAGAGACCAAAGAACGGGAGATCCAATCTGTACAGGAGATCTATGATTGGAATGATTTGGATGAAATAAGAAATGACTTAGATGGCAACTACGTTTTGATGAACGACCTTGACAGTGGTACTTCAGGTTACAATGAATTGGTAGACACTGTTCAGGGTTGGGAACCGATAGGGATGGATAGCTATAGTCCTTTCACAGGTACTTTCGACGGTAACGGGTATGAGATAATCGACCTTCACATCGACCGTCCCGATACGGACTCTAGTTGGGAGTCGGTAGGACTCTTTGGAACTATCAGTGAGGATGCAGAGATCACCGATGTGGGTGTTGTGGATGCCGATATCAATGGCAATTGGTATGTCGGTGCGCTCGTAGGGAATAATAGGGGTACAGTTACGAATTCCTATGCTACAGGTGACGTGAACGGTGAAAGCCGGGTCGGCGGCCTAATAGGTGACAATTCAGGCTTGATATCCAATTCTTATGCAGAATGTACCGTAACTGGAGATTTTCAGATAGGAGGTCTATCAGGAAGAAACACCGGGACTATATCCTCCTCATACGCTACTGGTGTCGTCAGCGGAAACGATGATGTTGGAGGACTAGTTGGGTTCAACTGGGATGCTACTGTGTCAAAATCATATGCAACCGGAGATGTTAACGGGGAAGATTCTGAGATAGGTGGATTGGTGGGATATAACTTTGGAGGATCATCTTTTGTATCCGAATCTTATGCGACCGGTGATGTGGATGGAGATTCCCAGATAGGAGGACTGGTTGGGAGAAACGATGGGAAGATCTCCAGATCATATGCCACTGGATCCGTTAGTGGAGATGGATCTATCGGTGGGCTTCTTGGGTACAACGATGGCGGTGAGGTTGAAAACACATATGCCACAGGAACAGTGAGCGGGAATTCGCCTGTTGGTGGTCTGGTAGGATGGAATATCTATGAAGGAACGGTCAAGAACTCATATTCAGTGGGAAGTGTGAGTGGAGATGGTAGTAATGTAGGAGGATTGGTCGGATATGCTTTCGGTTGGGGTTCTGACGGGATCACCTACGACTCCTTTTGGGATACTGAGACTTCAGGGATGGATACAAGTGATGGTGGAATAGGCAAGACTACCGCTGAGATGAAGGACGTTTCCACCTATACAGATACTAGTACTGAAGGATTAGACGAACCTTGGGACTTCGTTGGGAATCCGAATGATGATCAAGGCGATGAGGAGATATGGGACATAGATACCGAGGTCAACGATGGCTATCCATTTTGGTTGAAGAAGAGCCTGAAGAATATACTTTAACTATTATAATAGAAGGGC
>CAZRWG010000176.1:0-3576 GCA_964603805.1 uncultured Thermoplasmata archaeon | reverse complement strand
TACGTAAAAAGCGAAAATACCCTTCTTGATGTACTAGTAAAGATGAACGGAGAAAATATATTAGACCTCACTGACCAACATGAAATGAAAGAACCCGACTTTGTGAACAGAAAAAAGGAACTCGAAAAACTCAGAGAAACTTTTGAGAATGTAAAAAATGAGGGATGTAAAACGATATTCATCGCAGGGCAAGCGGGTATAGGAAAATCAACTATGGTAGACAAGTTCAAAGAAGAAATAAGTGATGATGTGATTTTCCTTCAAGGAAAAGGTTATTCTCAAACTTCAGACCCTTACCTTCCTTTCAAAAAAGCATTTGAAGACTTCGAAAAGTCGTCTTTATTGCATTTACTTTCGATACCGAAGGACACAAACAGAACTCTTGATGAAGATGATGAAACCTATGAAGCTAAAAGACAGATTATATTTTTTGAGTTCACTAAGGAAATAAAAAAAATATCAGATAAAAACCCGATGATAATCACACTTGATGATTTTCAATGGGCGGACGAAGCGACTCTACATCTATTGCACTATATGGTGGATGAACTATCCAAAAATCCAGTCTTATTGATCTGTGCCTACAGGGAAGAAGAAGTCAGTGATGAGCATCCTCTCTATGACATAAAGAAAAGACTATCTAGGATCAATAAAAATGAAGATGTAAATATAAAATCTTTAAGATGGAGAGATACCAAAGAAATGGTGAGTTCTATATTGGGTACAGAGAATATATCTGATAAGTCTGTCGACTTCATATACGACATGACTGAAGGCAATCCTTTGTTCATAAAAGAATTCGTTAAGTTACTTTTAGAGGAGGACAAGTTATCGGTGAGAGAATTTGATTATCCCTCAGATCTAAAAGAATTTAAGATACCTAAAGTCATCGAGGACGTTTTGAAAAGACGATTGAGTATACATCTCTCTGAGGAAAGCATGAATATCGTTGAGTTAGGGAGTGTAATAGGAGAAAAAATACCTCTTAAACTCCTCAGTAGTTGCCTTGATGTCGATGAATTAGAATTGCTCAATACTATCGATGAATTGCTAAATAGAAACATCTGGAATGAATGTAGTAAAGACGATTCTTATATCTTCACACACAATCTTATCCGGAAAGTCATCTATGAGGATATATTCTCTCTGAAAAAGAAAAGGCTGCATAGGATCGTAGCTGAAAATATTCAAGATGTCTTTAAGGATAGTATAGAAGAACATCATTCTGATCTCGGACTGCACTATGAGTTAGCCGATAGAACAGAGAAGGCAGCGATACAATACTTCAAAGCTGGTGAAAAAGCAGAAAGGTCCTATGCCCACGAAAATGCCATAAAGATGTATGAAAAGGCTTTGGAACTCAGTAAAGAAATAAATAGATGTGATATCCTAAAAAAACTTGGCGATATATATAAGACTATAGGTGACTATCAAGAGGCTATAAATTATTATAATTCCGTGCTGGATGAGACCAATGATGTCTCCTTGGAACAAAGAACTTTGAACAAATTGAACGAGATATTCTTGATATTGGGTGATTTTGAGAAGGCACTTGAAAAAGCCGAAGAAGGTCTAGACCTCAGCGAGGAAGACGACAGTTTGAAATGTATACTACTGAGCGCTAAAGGACGCGTTTATTTCAGAAAAGGTAATTACGACAGAGCTAGGGATATATTTGAGGAAGAGAAGAGAGTAGCAGAGAAGATTAATGATGAGAAAGAGATAGCACACGCATTACATCACATCGGAGCTATAGATATACGAAAGGGAAATCTAGACTCAGCTCTAGAATCGCTGAATAAGGCCGCCACCATAAGAGAGAAGATCGACGACAAACGAGGACTCTGTGAAACTCTGAACAATCTCGGTGTCGTATACAAACGAAAAGGAGACTTAGAGCTCGCCTTGGATAATTTCTATCGAGGATATAATATAGAAAAAAAGATCGGAAATAAACAACTGATCATAAAAAGTTTGAACAATATAGGCATAATCTATAAAAACAGGGGAGAACTGGATAAAGCTCTTGAACATTACCAAAAAGGTCTCAAGATAGCAGAAAAGATAGGAGATAAGATAGGGATGTCTACGACCTATACGAACATAGGGAACATATATGAGATCAAAGGAGAGTATGACGAAGCCTTGCATCACTTTAAAAAAGCCTTGAAAATTGAGAAAGAGATAGGAAACAAATCAGGTATAGCTGCGAATTTAAACAATATCGGATCGACATATGAGAAAAAAGGTGATTTGGATAAAGCTTTTGAATATCATAAGAAAAGTATAAAAATAGCGGTTGAGATAGGAAATAAAGGAGGTAAAGCTGGATCCCTCTATAATATCGGTTCTATACATAAGAAGAAAGGAAATTTTGAGAAGGCACTCAAATCCTATCAAGAGTGTTATGAATTGACTAAAGAGATAGATGCAAAACGTTTGATAGTACATGTTCTATTCGGATTGGCGGAGACTTGGCTGGAAATAGGTGATGAAGAATCGGCATTAGAAAAAGCGCAAAAAGCAGTGGATTTGAGTTCTGAAATAGGTTTTGAAAGAGCTATCGGAGTGGCCCACGGCAGTCTTGGTAAAGTGTATCTCAAAATGGGTAGATTGGATGAAGCACAGAAAGAATTTGATGAGGGAATGAGGTTATTGGAACAACTCGGAGATGAGACTGAAAAAGCAAAAATATTATACGATCATTCTAAGCTTCTTATGAGGCAAAGTGAAAAAAAGAAAGCTAAAAAGAATTTGAACGATGCTTTGAAAAAATTTGAAAACAAAAACATGGATTGGTGGGTCGATAAATGCCGAAAAGCTCTAGAAGATATATGAAAGAGTGAATTGATAATAAAAGGCCATTTTCTAGCAGTATGTTTTCGATTTGGAAAAGTGCACTTTTTGAACTCAAAATTCTATAGAAGGTTTTACAAATCTTCTCGTAATATTTAGGTTATCAAACATTATTGGGTTACGCAGTAATATCCCTTCTAAATCTAACTAACCAAATGCACAACACCCATCATTTCCTACAATCACACACAAAAGTTTTTTATCAACCTATAACGACTTTACTAAAGGATGAGACCCGGGCAATTCAAACCATATTACATTTACAGATATCTTAGATGGAAACTAGGAGATAAACGCCCTCTGAGCGCAGTCGCTAAAGTAACTAGTGAATGTAATTTGAAGTGTGATCATTGTCCATGGTGGGGTAGAGATGTTGAAGATAACACTACCGAGGGATGGTTTGAGGCCTTTCAGAAGGCTAGAGATATGGGTGCTACCCATCTAATACTTGAAGGTGGGGAACCAACAAATAGGGAGGACATAGATGATCTGATCTCTTACGGAAAAGATCTAGGGATGTTGGTGATGATGATCACTAACGGAATAAAAGATTTAAAGAAACACGATCCCGATAGTTATTGGATATCGCTAGAAGGTTTCGGTAAAACACACGATGAAAATCGGAAAGAAGGTGTATTCGAAAGGATCGTTGAAAATATTAAACAATATCCACAAGTCAATAAAATTGTTGGAGTTACACTCAATAAAAGAAATTCTCAT
>CAZRWG010000175.1:3109-3607 GCA_964603805.1 uncultured Thermoplasmata archaeon | reverse complement strand
GTATTAGAAGTGGAGAAAAGTCATTAGATTATGCAGAGCAGGGCGAGGAAGTTGCGATAGCTATTTCTGGAGTCACTGTCGGAAGACAGATCGAAGTCGGAGAAGAACTTTACATAGATATACCTGAAGGCGACGCTAGAGAATTGAGAGAACTCGATTTGACCTTTGATGAAGAGAGAGTTCTTGATGAGATAAGGGAAATTAAGCAAAAAGAAAAAGACTTTTGGGGATTTTAATTTATAATATAATGACTGAATTAGAAAATTATTAATACAAATTTATCATTAGCTTGCTGAAAACCTTAAACCAGATCACTCAATAAAAGGTGATTACTACATGAGCAAAAATATTGAAGCAGAAGTTATCTATGAAACCCCTATAGAAAATCAAAATATCGAGATCGTAGAAAGGAAAGGTGTAGGGCATCCAGACAGTATAGCTGACGGCATAGCGGAGGAGATCAGTAAGGCTCTTTCTAAAATGTATTTGGAAAAACAT
>CAZRWG010000175.1:0-3099 GCA_964603805.1 uncultured Thermoplasmata archaeon | reverse complement strand
GAATACTTCCTCATAATACTGACGAAGTTCAGATAGTTGGGGGACAGGCAAAACCAGAATTTGGAGGCGGGGAGATATTAGAGCCAGTTTACATCCTTCTAGCGGGAAGAGCTACGACTGATGTCAATGGAAAAAGATTGCCTTATAAATCCACCGCCTTGACCACAGCCGAAGAGTATTTGAAAAAGAATTGTCCCCATCTGAACGTCGATCAAGGTGTGATGATGGACTGTAGGATAGGTAAAGGTTCTGTAGACCTACAGGACGTTTACGATACAAGTCGACAGAATGCAAATGACACCTCCTTTGGTGTTTCATACGCTCCCCTCAGCGAAACTGAAAAGATTTCTCTTGAGATCGAAAAGATGATAAATGGGCCTTTGAAGGATGATTTGCCTGAAATTGGACAAGACATAAAAGTCATGTCAGCTAGGAGAAAAGATAAGATCAATATTACAATTGCAGCGGCGCTGATCGATTCTCTCACTCCTGACTCAGATCATTATATCAGTGTAATTAAAGAGTTAGAAGAGAGAGTCTTGGATTATGCTAGGAAGTTCACTGATAGAGATATAAATCTGATGATAAACACCGCCGATGACTATGAAAAGGATATCTATTATTTGACTGTCACCGGACTTTCTATGGAGAATGGAGACGACGGTTCTGTAGGAAGAGGCAATCGAATAAATGGTCTAATCACACCTTTCCGTCCGATGAGTTTAGAAGCAGCTGCAGGTAAAAATCCGGTTACTCATATAGGAAAGCTCTATAATATCGTGGCTAAAGATATAGCCGGAGAGATCTATCAGGAAGAAAAAGACGGTGTTCATGAAGTCCTAGTTAGATTAGTATCTCAGATAGGAAAACCGATCACTCAACCACAGGTGGCTAGCATACAACTCGTCGTGGATGAAGACGAAGAACACGATATCAGAAAAAACAATGCTGAAGCTATAGCTGAAGATCATTTGGATAACATATTCGATTTAAAGGAAAGGATATTGAACGACGAGATAACTGTTTTCTAGTGACTTTCTAGAGCAAATCGGGCGAAGACCTTGCAATCTTTCACCATGAAATCTAGAACAGCATATTCATTGGGCTGATGAGCTAGGCCATCATTTGAGCACCAAACCGCAGTGGGAATACCTCTTCTTCTGAAGCTTTTTGCAACTGTACCTCCACCGATACCGGCTAGTCCTGCCTCAACTCCGGTAACTTCTTTGATAGCCTTTTTCAAATTCTGCACCACTTCAGAGTCTTCTGGTGTTCTTTCAGGCGCATCGCTCTCTTTTAAAAATTCGATCTTTATTTGCGATTCAGTTTCTTCTTCCATCTGTTCAGCAGCTTTTTCAAAAGTTGATTTCACTCTTTCCAAATCGACAGAAGGTAAAATCCGGCAATCGAAGTACTGTGTTTCTTTACCAGGTATCGAATTCACGTTTGGTACATTGCTTAACCTTTTCGTCGGTTCGAAGGTACTCTGCGGAGGAGAAAACAGTTCGTCTTCCTGCTCGAACTCATGATGTAACTCCTCATCAACAAGATTTTGGTATCTAGCCATTATCCTGTTCGCATTTATATTCTGATCAGGGAATGCGGCATGACCCTGTTTTCCATGAACTTCTATTTTTACCCATAATCCGGCCTTTTCCACGATCTCTATTTTTTTACCATTGTCTTCACTATGGTCTGGTACCAAGACCATATCATCTTCTTTGATCAGACCCTCCTCTAGTAGGTGATTAACTCCGTACTCGCTGCCCGTCTCCTCATCTGAAACCATCATTATTTTGAGGTTGTATTCTGGTTTTACTCCAGCCTCGCTTAGGGCTTTAACAGCAAATATACTAGAGACTAGTGCCTGTAGGTTGTCTTCCGCCCCTCTTCCGTATATTTTTCCGTCTTTGAAAACGGGGTCAAAAGGATCTGTATTCCATTCATCTAGATCACCTTCAGGAACGATGTCCATATGAGATATGATGATCAGATTTTTGTCTGTTTTACCTTTCTTAGTCGCAACTATATTGGGTCTTACTCCGTCAGGAACTCTATCGTCTTCAGCGTCATATCTTTCTATAGAGTCAAATCCGAAGTCGTCTATCAGTTCAATTATGAATTCGGCCCTCTCCATTTCACCTTTTCCATCATTACTAGGCCCTATCGCAGGTATCCGGATTATTTCCATTAAAGATTCTTTCATCTCTTCTTTTAACTCATCTACCTTTTCAAAAACTTCTTCCATGCTCTCACCTTGAAAGGTCTGAAAAGGCCAATAAGATATATAGATATAAATGTTAGGCCGGGAGCGGATGTTTTTCGTAGTCTTCCTTTAGATCTTCTCCAGTCAAGTCCAAATAAATTTGAGTTGTAGTTAGTGAAGAATGTCCAAGCATTTTTTGTACGCTTCTTAGATTCATCCCGGATTTTAGAGAATGCACAGCAAAACTATGCCTCAACATGTGTGGATAAACGTTCTTTTTAATATCAGCTTTTTTGGCATATTTCTTAACTATCCTCTCGATTTGTCTTGTAGAAAGAGGTTCACCTCTTTGGGAGAGGATTAAGACGCCCTCATCAGCGTCTTCTTTATATAGCTGTATCAAATCTAGAGTATCGTCATCTATCGGGACAATTCTGTCTTTATCTCCTTTACCTCCTCTTATAGTTATCATTCCTTCTTCAAAATTTATATCTTGAATTTTGAGAGAAGTCAATTCTGACACACGAAGACCACACCTGTATAGAATGCGTAAAATAAGTCTGTCCCTAATCTTATTCCTTTCAGGAGCATTCAAAATTTTTCTTACTTCATCTTCTTTCAAATATTTAGGCAGTTTTTTTCCCATCGGTCCACCATGTCTGACGTTTCGTATGACAAATACAGTAGAGAAGATATAAAAAGATTTTGCATATCTCTTGTGAGAAGTTAAGAGGGTAAACATTTTATACTGACTCACATCATCACGGAATCCAATAATGGGCCTGTAGCTCAGCCCGGCAGAGCAATCGGCTCTTAACCGATCGGTCTGGGGTTCGAATCCCCACAGGCCCGTTTTTTAGTGGGTGAGAACCCTTGGGTTCGTGAGTCAATCT
>CAZRWG010000174.1:0-3614 GCA_964603805.1 uncultured Thermoplasmata archaeon | reverse complement strand
GAGACGATGGTAATGATCATCCCGTAATCAATCACTGAACTCTTTTTCCTTAAAAAACCAACTGTAGGAATAATGCTAAAGATCAGGGGGAAAAACCAGTAGAAAAAATGCATAGATGCTAAGCTCACGGTAAGGCCTGAGGCTAAGATTACAAAGGAGAAAATCAATCTTACATTTTTTCTTTGTATCTTAACACCTCCTTCAATGCAGGCTCAAGAGGTTCATTTGGATTCCAGTCGACTACTGTAGTTCCGGTACTCCAAAGTCTATCTATGATATTCTTTCTTTCTGTACGAACAAAACTTTCAGCGATTTTATCATAGTCACCTAATAGTTCCTCTTCGATCTTTAATGGATTAGGAGATATCACCATTACATCGTACTCCTTTCTTGCAAGGTCTATTATCGTTTCTGTGAACTCCATGATCGTCAAGGGCGAAATAAATATTATCAAACTCTTTCTTGGGAAGAAGTCTTCAAGAAGCATTCTTACCCCTTCCAAATCCCATGATCCGCCTTTCTCAAACTGAGTAAGATTCGCCATAACTTTATGATAATGATTCTTGCCTGTACCTGGATAGACCCAATTCATATATTCGCCGGAAACGATCAAACCGAGTCGGTTTCTAGCCGATAAAATAGAAGAAGCTAAAGACGCTGCCGCATCTATCGAAACACGCAGAGAGTTATATCTTTCAGTACCGACCATTCCTTTCTTATAACCATCAACGACTAGAATAACATCACCCGATTTTTCCCCTTCATATTCATTGGTAAAAGGTTCGAAGTGCTTGGCGGTAGCTTTCCAATTTATATTTCTTATCTCATCTCCTATATGATATTCTCTAAGAGAAAAGAACTCGCTTCCTATACCTATGTTTTTAGATTTTATATCGCCCAACCAATGTTTGGTATAACTTGGATGGATGTCTACACTTTGCATTTCTTGAGTCTGCGGTAGTACTCGGAGGATCATCTCTTCTCCAAAATCTACTTCTTTAGAAAAGAAATCGAGAGGGTCTCTATACCTAACTTTGATAGGACCGATGTCGATTTTACCGGTTATTGGACAAGATATTTTGTAGCTCATTTCTTTTCTTTCGTTTCCCTCCAGCTTGATTACTTTGCGATTGGAACCTTCGATGACTTCGACCATTGACGGAAGCAGATCATGGACTTCGATTAATACGGGTCTTCTTTCTTCATTCTTCAAAAATATCGTTATTTCGAGTTCGTCGTTAACATAAATCTCTTTTTTCCTTTCTTCAGATCCTCTAGAGATCGAGAGTAGGACGCTACGGGAAGGCATGACTCTACTAGATATCACAAAGAGAGCTAATGAAGATATTGTCAGTGTAAATAGGACCCAACTATACATCAAATTACCAAGTATCGTTCCAAGGACTGCTAAGAAGGTCAATAGAACGAATATCTTATTCAACTTCATAATTTCCGCACCTCTAAAGAATCATTTGAATAAATATCTCTAACCATGATACCTCTTCTCCCATTCATCGATCCTTTTAATTATTTCTTTTATTTTATTTTTATAACTTTTCTGACTTATAGATTTCGATGAAGATAAAAAGTTAGACCTTCTACTCCTCCTTTTCTTTGAATCTTGTTCCAAGGATAGGATAAAATCAGCTATAATTTCATCCTGAGCAACTTTGCGAAATTCGTCTGGGTTTCTTACTAAATCTCTTATATCATTATCGGATAAGTCCTCAATCTCTTTTAGTTTTATAAAAAAGATTTTCTTTAGTTTTTCGTGAAGGATATCTTGGCTCATTTTCTTGCCTTCAGAGGCTCTTTTCAAAAGCTCAGAAATATCTTGAATCCGAAGATTGATATCTTCATCCAGGCTCTCTTTTTCTGTCCATTCACTTGTTTTTTCAGTTACGCGAGTAGTCCAATCTAAAAGGCTATAGGCGAAAAGAATCACGACTATGAAACTTATAATTCTACCTAGCTGGTAGGGGAGATCTTCGTCTCCACCCATAACAAATATGATAGATAACAAAACCATAAAACCTATGAGTAGGTAAAAGAAATTTGAAGTTTTGCTTTGGTCCAATAAGTCATTGATCATTTTAACCATATTCCCACCAAGTCCTCATCCAAGTTCATCTCTCAATTCCTCTAGATCTTCGATAACTTTTTCCTTATCTTCTTCTTCCAACCTATGTGAACTGTATTTTGCTAGTTCGAATATTTCTCTAATACGGGATATCTTAGATGTTGTGACATCTAGGGATTCATTTGCAGCGTTTTCGAATTCTCTTGGAGTCATATGTTTTTCATCTCTTATGCCTTTATCTTCAAGTATCAAGGACATCTGATTATAACATTCTAGAATAGTCGCTTTGATATCTTTTCCTTCAAGGATGTCACGGATAGCTTTATCCACAGCAGAAGAAACGTCGCTTTCTATCTCTTTCTCATCTCGCTTGTCTTCTGTAAAATCAAATAAATCATGAAGTTCATATCTTTGGTACAAGAAGAATCCCAAGCCGAAGACTGATATCAATATCAAAACGAAGAAACCTGCTCCTTCAAACTCCCCTAGAAAAGATCCAGTCTCTCCCAATATATCAGATAGAACTCCTTCTTCGGCATCATCCTCTATTGTCATAAACCAATAGAATATACCTCCACCTAGAACTAAAATGATTCCAATCAGTCCAAAGGCATTTTTCTTGCTTATATACCCTTTTTTGAGAACTACAAATATCAGTATCACACCCGCTAAAGTGAATCCGATTAAAAGTACTGTCAAAGCCTGGAAAAATACTGGAGTTATGATGAAGAATAATCCTGCACTAAACAAAATGAAAAAAATGCGGGTCCTCGCTCTCCAGAATATAGCCACGGGTATCGCAAATAATATAATCGTGATGAAAGGCCCTATAAAAGAAATGTCCCAACTTCCTCCTTCACCTGCCTCAAACTGAAAGTTCATCATGCTCCCCGCTAACCAGGAAGCGAAAAGAAAGAGTATGAAGATCAAACCTATTCTTCTTTTTCTATTCAGGATTAATCCTCCTTTTCAGGAAATTATATACTTATCTTTTGCTCAGTAGTGATTGATTAAGTACCCCTCACTAAAAATCTTTCGCCTTCACTTGATCCCTCCAAACAACTCAAAATTACCTTTAGAAGAAACCTAGTGTATTATAGAGGGCAAAAGATTTTATAATATGTTCTAGTTATTATTCTATCAACAAGCGTGTTTAGTATGTCTTCAAAGCTTGGAGGGTAGAACGTGAGAAGATCTCTCGTTATAGGTTTATCTGTTATGCTGGTTTTAGGAACAGTCAGCTTAGCGATTGGTTTTGTTGATATAAACAACGAAGAAGAGTTTAAATCAGAAGATGGCGCTCGATATCAGTATGAAGAGAACTACCATAATAGAGACGAGAATTATGAAATTTTAGGCAAAAATATCCGGGAAGAGGCCGCGTTAAGATCAGAAAATGAGCTTATCGAAGTCATGATCAGGTTGAGTCCTAACGAGTTCGAGGATAAAGAATTACTTAGAACTCCTTTGAATGAGGTGAATACAGGTCGAGTTACAACTGAATTGAAGGAGCATTCAGAAAGAAAACAGTCAG
>CAZRWG010000173.1:0-3624 GCA_964603805.1 uncultured Thermoplasmata archaeon | reverse complement strand
ATGTGAGGCCTTGCCCTCATTATTTCCCCGTCCTCCTGTTCTAAAATTATAGCTCCCTGTTCGTAAATCAAACTCTGATCTTCGAACTCCCTGTTGATAGCGTGATATGATATATTGCCTGTACTCTCGTCAAAAGAAATCAGGTCGCCCGATTCAGCATCAGTAAAGCTGAGAGACATCCCTTTATCTGGGGTCCCGTCCCATCTTGGACTAAAAGTCAATCTTCCAGGACTTGAACCTGCAAAAAGAGGAACCCCAGCAGTGCCGAGATTGATTGAAGAATATAGAGGATAGTCGGTCCTTTCATTTATTACCATATTATCGATTCCGCTCTTCAAATCAGCAAATTGTCCCTTCACCTCGTCCATATGATAAGCTTCGTTATCTTCCATCCAAACTGGAACATATTGTTGTGTGATAAGCGAAAGTATGCTCAAGAATATCAACAGAGCCATGATTGTCCCAACGGTCGTGGCGACCCCCTCTTCCGAATCTTTCATCTTTCTTCTTAGTCCTGGCATTTATACCACCATTCAATCGTAACTGTATTCTTCTTTCTTATCTTCGTCCAACCTCTTTCTCACTTTTTCCATGACAGCTTCTTTATCCCTATAATATGAAGATATCATGTGTGCAAAATCCTTATAATTGAATATCTCTTCCTTTTCTAAATAATCTAAGACCATCTTACGTCTTTTAACTTCTTTCTCCATCTCCCTCTCAGTCCAGTTTTTGGATTGGGCTACTTTATCATAGATATAACTGTGACCACTATAGCTATAAGAATCATCTGCTGGATTCCAGGTATAAGCCTTATTTGTTATGAGTTCCTCCGTATCTGGATCCACCCCAACGATCTCTGTGATATTTTTTATACGCCTAACCATTTTAGTACCTACTTTCACCTTGGCCTGCATCACCACTATGTCTAAGGCACCAACTAAAGCCCTAGGTAGATTTATCGGATCGTTCTCCATTCTGTTAACCATAGTCTGTACGTCATCTGAGTGGAAAGTCGTGTAAGCACTTTTTCCTGTTGCCATTGCCTGGAATACCACATAGGCTTCTTCACCTCTTACCTCACCCACCATAAGGTATTGAGGACGCTGTCTAAGAGCTGCCTGTAGAAGCTCATACATGTCGATCTCTCCAGCCCTCTTACCAGTATCTTCATCCATCTCTCCAAATCCACTACGAGTCAATAGTGGAACCCAATTTTCATGCGGTAAGTTGAGTTCTCTAGTATCCTCGATACTTACTATTTTATCCTGCGGAGGTATGAACAAAAGGATGGCATTCAAAGTAGTGGTCTTTCCTGAAGCCGTACCACCACAAATAAGCATAGATTGTCCGTTCTCGATGGCTATCCAAGCGTATGCCATCATCTCTGGATTGAAGGTTTTAAATTTTATCAAATTTATTGGAGTGTATGGTTCCTCCTCGAATCTTCTAATGGTAAAAGAAGAGCCTTTTTGGGTTACATGCGTTCCTAAAGTTTCTTGTAAACGTGAACCATCCGGCATAGTGGCGTCTAGCATCGGATCCGCAACAGAGATATGTTTACCACTCCTCTGAGCCAACCATATAACATAATTGTCCAATTCGTCCGCCTCATCAAATTTTACATTCGATTTCATAGAACCGTATTTCCGATGAAACACATATATCGGGATCCCGATTCCATCACATGATATATCTTCTGGATTTGGATCCTCCATCATCACATCTATAGGACCATAACCAAGAAAGTCTCTCCTGACATAATACATTATACGCTCTCTAGAAGTTGGTTTCAATTGAAGGTCTAAATCTTGTAATATCTTTCTGACTTTATGTTTGAGGTATTCTATTTTTTCTTCTTCAGTCTCCAGATCTATCAACTCAACTCTATCGATTAATCGATCCTTCACTATACCCAATACTTCTTCCTCATCCTCAGTTAGTGGGGGTTCTATAACCTCGTATATATACTCATTAGAAGTGTTGTCGTATTTGATCCTCACATATGTATATGGTTCATCCACAGCTTCAGTTTCTATTTCTTTAACGTTCTCATCGGCTATTTTTGGTATTGGTGTTATTTCCTCTGAAAATTCTGGGGTGCCACTTTCGCTTGAGGGAAGTTTCACCTTTGTAGGGCCTTCCTGTTCGGATACAATATTTTTCAACCTTTCTCCTATACTCATCGCCATCTTATATACCTCACACCATCAATCCTACGCCTCCAAACAACAGTCTAAGACTTATGAATCCGATAGCCAATAATATAAAACTATGCTTCATCCCGTTTGTTATCTTTCCAGTCTGCAAAACTCCCGCCACTATGCCATCTCCTACCGCGTGAGCGAATACCGCTAAAGCAAAAATGTAACGAATGACAGGTATATGTTCTACCTGAATTTGCGCAACATCAGTTCCTCCTCCTACACCCTCAGCCCCGTTTGTTTCCAACTGCGCTCCTGCCTGCTCCATTTGTGTCAAGAACTGGGTGTTCAGTATTATTATAACTACTATGAACACTGCGAAAGAGATGTAGATAACAGCAAGATAAGAAGTCATAGCGATCTTTTGTTCATCTTCTGATCTATGCACTTCCTTCGCATCCTGTGAGACCATATTCAAGACGTCGGCTACATTACCGCCAGCCTCGTTCGCTTTGGTTATTATCGCTACGACCCTGTTAACAAGATCTGTATTGACTCTCTCCGAGAACAACCTGAGGGCTTTGTTTGCGGGGACACCCCACTTTATTTGAGCAGCCATCTTTTTTATTTCTGGAGTCAATTCGCCGTAACGGCCTCTAGCGGAAACAACTATAGCTTCTGAAAGTGTCATTCCAAACCGGCCTGCTTCTGAAACGTCTCGAAGGAAATCAGGGAGTCTTCTTTCGATACGTTCGATCTGTTTTTGTTTGTGACTCACATAGAACCCAAAGGGCCCAACAAACACCATCGCACTCATCATGGCCCAATCAAGCGGGTCTAACGGAACCCAGTCTACTCCTATAATGCCAAGGACGGCTATAAACGCAACAATCGATCCACCTATGACTGATGCTATCAGTACCTCTTTAGCATATCCAAGGGATAGGACCTTTTCGAATGAACCTTTCATTTCATTTTCCGCCATATTATCATCAATCCTGGTTGACCAACCATATTATAAATATAAATCCAACTTGGGAACCCGGGATCATTAGACCTACAACAGCGTAGAGAAATGGTATGGGATTTCCTCCTCCCATTCCTCCCATCAAAGACATTATCGCAATGATAACAACCAAAAACAATGGGAAAGCTACGACAACAGTAACGAATGATTCAGCTAACATCCCAAGCGTCTCCATGTTTTGTTGGACCTGTAATTTTCTCTCATCTTGGTATTCTTCCATCTTACCTTTGAAATAAGGTTTCAACTGACCGCCAGAAGTTGATGTCGTAACAACACCCTGAAGAAATTCTCTAAAATTATCAGAGGGGCATCTATCTGAAGCTCTATTGAGTGCATTCAAGATATCCATCCCTAGTATCTCAGTATCTCGGGTTATCCATTTAGCTTCCTCACAAACCTCACCATATAGAGGTTGTTTGGCCAATTCTTTAAAAATCATATCAAGATTGATAT
>CAZRWG010000172.1:2405-3674 GCA_964603805.1 uncultured Thermoplasmata archaeon | reverse complement strand
AAATAACTCTTATAATGAACGAGGATAAAGAGATCATCGCACATTTTTTGGAATCCGTCTATATTGATATTCGAATAATATCTCCTGAAGAAGGTGAGAGATTCGAAACAGGGGATAATATAACAGTAGAATACGAGATAAAAAATGAAGGAACGACCTCAACTCAACAGAAGATCGAATTCTTAGTCGGAGAAGAAACCGTCATATCTGAAGACCATCTGACCATTGAGACTAATGAAAGCAAGACAGGAGTATTCAACTGGGAGCCAGAAGATGAAGGAGAGTTCGAACTAGAGATCAGGAGTAAAGATGATGAGGATAGGATCACTAGCTCAGCAACAGTAACCATCTATGTAGAAGAAGTCACCGATAGAAATTTTGTTTGGATGGTTATAGGAACAGGAATAGTACT
Organism: uncultured Thermoplasmata archaeon; assembly: GCA_964603805.1. Lineage (GTDB taxonomy): Archaea > Thermoplasmatota > Thermoplasmata > Halarchaeoplasmatales > Halarchaeoplasmataceae > Natronoplasma. The sequence goes on along the minus strand of CAZRWG010000172.1, from coordinate 3,262 downwards.
TTCAGTAGTCATCGCGGTTTACTTCATGAAAAAGAAGTTGAGATAGTATCTAGGTACTTCTTCTAGAATTGTCTATAAAGGAGAATGGTCCGTAAAATATATTTACCCTGATATTATTTCTAAAATTGCATGGGATGGCTCACCTCCGTAATTCAAAGAAAAAAATCGATATTCATCTTCACCTATATTTTAGTTCTAGCTGCAGTCAGTACTCTGATTAAGGGTATCTTAAACTCCAGTCATGATCTATTTTACCCCCATATATTGAATATAGAGTTCTTCACGATATCTTTCATATTTTTAACTGTCTTTTTTATAGCGAAGATCTTGGTGCCTAATTTCAGATTCAAAAGAACTAGAAGATTTTATCTAGACTTTTTTTGGATCTTGATATTAATCCCAGTGTTATCTGAACTGATATCGTCGTTCATTTCAGATCCTGGACTCATTACCGAGGTTGTAGGAGTTTTGGCCTTTGTGATCCTGATCACTGCTTTTTTGAACAGAGATATACGGGATAAGAAGATGTCAACTGCTTTTCCCCGTCCTATAACCCTCTCAATATTCTTTATCTTTCTGACAGTTATATCATCAGTAGTATTGAATCAGGGCGAGATAATTTCGAGACTTCCTACAACTCTTTTCGGTCATCTATACGCATCTCTTCAAGCGAAGTGGATAATCATACTCCTTTTAGAGGTGTTTCTGATATTTTCAGCGGTAGTTTATCTATACAGCGATAGGATGTTCAGATCTCTACGCCAGAGCATCAAACCGTTCAGAACCTTACATTTTATGGGGCTAACCCTTATCGGGTTGATCGTCGCGAACAGCATGGAGGAAAGTATAGAGCTTCT
>CAZRWG010000172.1:2037-2395 GCA_964603805.1 uncultured Thermoplasmata archaeon | reverse complement strand
ATCATCATACCGATTGTATCCATGGTCCTGACGTGGCAGCTCTCGACGATGATAAACGACGTTTATGATATCGAGACCGACGAAATGGTCCATCCGGATAGGCCACTGGTCAAAGGAAGGGTAGATCCAGAGATCTTCAAAAACATCGGGATATTGTGCGGCCTTGTATCCCTATTGTTATCTTTGAGTTTGAGCATCGAACTTTTCTTTATAAACATTTTATTCGTTTCAGCGGGTTTCGTGTATTCCATCCCACCGATCAAGTTAAAGAATAGAATATACGGGCATATATGCATCGGTTATGCTAGTATGACCGCTTTTCTATTCGGCGTCTACGGAACCTTCTCTTTACACGAAG
>CAZRWG010000172.1:0-2027 GCA_964603805.1 uncultured Thermoplasmata archaeon | reverse complement strand
ACATAATCTCATTTTCCATATTGATATTATTTGTTTTTTCTCTATCTCCTTTGATCAACGCTATAAATGATTATGAAGGTGATAAGAAGGCTGGAGTAAATAATGTTTATACAGTATATGGGTTTGAAAAAGGAAAAAAGATAGTTTCCGTCTTGATTATTTTCTTATTTATGACCCCTCTGCTAATTTTTAGAGGTATTACAGATATTATGATAATTGGACCCTCTGCTCTGATCTCCTCTATAGTATTTTATAAATTTGAGAACTACAAATTTGTTCTCGGTCTCTATTTCCTTATTCTACTCTACATACTGATCAGATTTTTAGGGATATGATCTCAAGTGACATCATCAACATCGGTTTCTATGCCTGAATTAGATATTATTATGTCCTTGAGCATTTTGGCTTGAGTCCTGATATGGTTCCATTTGTCTTTGTGTCTATAGTAATATTTGACAGGAGATTTGAGGAACTTTAACGGAGAATAGGCATTTTTGAAGCCCCACTCTAAAACTTCTCTCATCTCATCTGGATCCACATTTGGATGATCCCATACAAGATGTTTAGTATCCCATTTGCTCCAGTCATTTGCGATGATCCCATATTCTTCCTCTATCTCTCGCCAGAGAGGTGTTTTCGGAAAAGGTGTAAGAACTGTCAGCTGTATGAAGTCTATCTCATATTGCCTCAGTTTTTTGATGCTCTCTTTCATCGATTTGACAGTATCCTCCTCAAATCCAAGAATATAATAAGCTATAACGAAAGCATTTTTTTCATACAGTCTTTCCAACAGATCTAAAGTCTGAGCGACTTCTATATCCTTCCCTACATTGTCCAGACTATCCTGTTTAAGACTCTCGACACCGATCAAAGTTCCGGAAAAACCTCTTTCATACCACTCCTCCAAGTTCTTATCGAGAATATCCACCCTGGTCATAGGGTACCAGTTCATATCATACTTTTCGAATAAAGAGATCACCTTCTCAGTATGTTTTTTGAACTGTCCAAAATTTTCATCCTCGATGACTATTTCATTTATACCGGCTTCCTTGTATTTTTTCAACACCTCTTCGATCGAAGATAATGGTATTTTAGAGGGCTTAGAGCAGAATTTGGGTGTCTGACAGAACTCACATCCGACTGCACATCCTCTACTTGTGAATACAACCGCCAAAGGAAAACCTCTTATCCCTCCTACAGTGCCTATGTAATCGACTATCATTGGATGTTTGACTCTATCGATTTTGACGTCATCAAATTCTTGGGCAAGTCGTTCCTCAGAATAGCCTACAAATTTTCGGTCGAAAAAATCATCTATCCCCGGTGTCAATGCTCCGTAAAAACCCGCCCAGAGCTCAGGAACACCCATATCTTCAGCCTTTTTGACCATCTGTTTGGTCCTAGGCCATTCATAGGTGAAAAACGAAAAACCGACCACATCGTAATCTTTTTCTTTCAATACCCTTTCATATTCCTTCCAAGTGGGAAACTCCAAGATATCGATTTCTGGTATATTTTTTTTCAGGAATCTCAGACCATTTGCGTTTTTCTTCTCATATTTATAAGAAGCAATTCTATCAATATTACTCTCCCAGTATTCATACCTTTCTCCTTCGGCCCTGTAAGGGGTTGTAATAAGCACCTTTCTTTCCACGGTTTCTCCTCTTTTTTTCATAAAACTCCGGAATGAGTATTTTAGTTTTACGTCAAGTAGTATAAAAAAACATTTAGCACATGTGGGATTTGAACGTTTTATTATAAATTTAGACCGACCCTTCAGGATTCGCCGGTATCTGTACCATGTATGAACCTGAATGCTTTATTGCCGAAAAGGGTAACCCCCGATTTCAGAATACCATATTCTAAAGCTTCTGGAACATCAGCCCATATCTCTCTCAATATACGAGAGGTGGACAATCTATTGACGACCTCGCTGTTCAATTTCGAAGGATACATCTTTCGAACATCCAAGTCTGGATATTCATCTTTCCTTTGTATAACTGAAGTAGCGATCTCAGCACTCCGAT
>CAZRWG010000171.1:0-3678 GCA_964603805.1 uncultured Thermoplasmata archaeon | reverse complement strand
CTATTGGAAGAAGAACACGAAGATATCGTGAAAAGCCACAAAAAATTGAGAAAAAAGAGTCAGGAGGGAAAAGAGGACTGGGAGGAAGATGATTGGAAAGACCTAAGTGAAAAGATCGACGAATTGATCGGAGAACTCCGTTTTCATACCTTCCACGAAGGCGATCTATTCTATCCGATCGTGGTGAACGAGTTCGGTGAAAAGGAGTTCAAGAAGATAAAGAAGAAGATGGATAAGATAGAGAAAAAAAATTCCGATCCGACACTTCTAGAACATGTAAACTATTTGGATCTGCCGGTCCTACGAAAGAGGATTAAAAAGATCAGAGGATGATATCATGAAAGATGTGGAGATAGATCAAGAAGGATGTATAAGATGCGGAAGCTGTTACGCCCTATGTCCAAAGGTTTTCGAAGATGACGGTTCGGGGACCGCCCAACTGGTAGAGAAATTTAGGACTGAAGGAGCCGGAAAAGGCGAAGTTAAAGATGATATAGACTGTGTAGAAAACGCTGAAAATTCATGCCCGGTCAACGTGATCTCAGTCAGTTAAAAAAGGCGATAGGTTTCAGATCGCATCCTGTTATCCCTCGAGCGAACTTTATGATCGATGATTTTCAGTGATTGATTATTGATGGAAGACTTCCCTTCATTTCTACGTGTTTTAGCAGTGACAGGAGCGATGCCTATCGGCAGACCTGAGTTTATCATCCCTCTCTCCGGCATGGCGTTCGGAAACTCGATGCGGATTTGCTCGCTCTGCATGGACCGGCTCATTTAGTTAAAAAAGTTTTAGAACACCGCAAGATTAATATATTCGTATATTCTTAAACTCTTAAATAGAATAGGTGGTTAGATCAGTTCGGTCATCGATTCCATAAGGTTCGGCGTGCAGATGTTCATGATCATCTTAGCAGGGATACTGTTCTTTGTAGGGGTCATCCAGTTCAATATATTGTTCGTCATATCTGCTTTGATATTGGCATTGATCTTTGGAAGGCTTTTTTGTGGGTGGCTCTGTCCCCTCGGTTTTTACACGGAGAGGATCCTTGGGAAGTTGAAAAGAGATAAGGAACTCCCTGATATCTTTAAATCTAAAGGTTTTAGAGCCGGCTTTGCCGTGATCTTTGTCACTGCTTTGATCTTGCTTTGGGTGTTCTCCCCTATTGACAGATTCTGGATCCCTTTCATCATGATGGGTTCTATGTTCGTTTTCGCTACTACTTTCGCATTATTCAGTTTCGATAAAGCTTGGTGCGCTTACACCTGCCCTTGGGGCGTGTTGTCAGGCACACTTGGGAAAAAAGCCCCTTATGATCTGGGCATAAAAGGAGAGTGTGTCGGCTGCGAAGCTTGCATAGAAACCTGTCCCATCGATGGTGTACCGGAAGGTGCTGTAGAAAAGTTTCAGAAAGAAGAAGAAGGATATGAAGAGTTCGAAACCAGATGTATCAGGTGTTTGAAGTGTTATGAAGAATGTCCTCAAGACGCTATTGGGATCATAGGGAGGAGTGAAGAATGAAAGTTGAAAATCAACACAGATAAATAAACGCTGGAATTATGTAGATATGGAGACTGAAAAGATGGAAGACGAAAAGATATATTCGAAGCATGCTGAAGCGTGTAAAGCTTTCACGAACGAGACGCGCCTAAAGATAATCGATATTTTGAGAGATGGAGAGAAATCCGTTAGTGAATTGGCTGAAGCCACGGGGTTGAACCAACCCAACGTATCTCAGCATCTGAGGAAGTTGAAAAACAAAGATTTCGTGAAGAAGAGAAGGGAAGGCAACCGCATCTACTATTCCATCCGGAATGAAAAGATATTCGAGGCTTTCGATCTGATAAGGGAGATCATAACAGAAGAACGAGAAAGATCTCTCAGCTTTGAGCAGGATAAAAAAGGAGGTGAAAAAGATGGATGAGATAACTCTGCTCTTGAACGACGCAGGATATGGAGACGAAAGACCGTATAACGCCTTAAGATACGCTAAGGCACTGGTTGAAGAAGATGGAAACGTGAACGTGTTCCTGATGGCCGACTCGGTGACTTGCGCTTTAGAAGGCCAGGATACTCCAGAAGGTTACTACAATCTAGGAAGGATGTTCAAATATCTGGTTAATAAAGGTATGGATATACATGCCTGTGGCTCATGCATGGACACTAGAGGTATCACAGAAGAAGATTTTGTAGACGGAGTAAAAAGAAGCACGATGGATAAGTTGGCAGAATGGACTCTGAGAAGTGACGATGTCATCGTATTCTAAGAGAGAAATTATGAGTATGGAAGACGAAGAGATATGCCAAGCGGTTTATGAAAAGATCGGTGAGGTTGAAGACGTTCTCGACGTCGGATGCGGCGACGGATATCTAGTGAACTGTCTGTCATCCGAGTTGGATAAGGAAGTACTTGGTTGTGATATCTCTGATGAAAGCTTTGATGAAGCCCACAGTAAATGCGAGGAATTTGGGACCTGCGGTAATATCGAATGTATCAGAGGTGACGCCCATGACATTTCAGATATCTTTGCAGAAAATAGCTTCGACGTGATAACTCTCATATATTCTCTTCATCACTTGGAAGAACCGGTTAAGGTTTTGAAACAGATCAAAGAAGTGTTGAAGGAGAACGGGAAAGTCGTGATAGGCGATTTCTGGTTCACGGAGAGAAAAGAAAAGGGCGGATGTTACAGATTCACTCCTGAAGAGATCAAGGCGATGGTGAAGAAAGCGGGTTTCAAGTATCTAGGACAGGACCGGATCGATAAGGAATTCACCATACTCGTCGGTGAAAAATGAACTGTGCCTCAAAGGAGAGAAAATGGTGGAAAGGGTAGAGATATTCGAAAAGTCGGCCGAAAGATACGACAGATGGTACGAAGAGAACGAAGAAGTATACAGGTCAGAACTTAAAGCGGTGAAAAAGCTTCTACCAAAAGGAGGTAAAAGTCTAGAAATCGGTGTAGGATCAGGCAGATTCGCCGCACCATTGAAGTTAACTGTCGGTCTCGACCCGGCTGAAGCCATGTTGAATATAGCTAAAAAAAGAGGAGTTCAGGTTGTCAAGGGGACCGCGACTGATCTACCTTTCAAAAACGAAGCTTTCAGGTCCGTGATGATGATCAACACGATCTGTTTTTTGGACGATCCATTTAAATCAATTCGAGAAGCAAAAAGAGTCATCGGCTCTGACGGAAAGATCCTTTTGGGGGTACTGGACAAGGAAAGTTTTCTAGGAAAGATTTACGAATCTAAAAAGGAAAGCAGCATGTTCTATTCTAAAGCCCGACTGCATTCTGTGAAGAAGATATCGGGATGGTTAGATGAAGTAGGTTTCAGTGAACGTGAAACATATCAGACCATATTCAAAACTCCTAAAGATATCAAAGAAGTAGAGAAGATCGAAAGGGGTCATGGAAAGGGTGGTTTTGCCGTTATCTCGGCTGAAAAATCAGCGTGATTTTTTACATTCTCAGGATCAGTCCCATTTCAAGACCTTATCGACGATCTTGTGCCATCTTTCTTCGTCTACACTTTTCCCTCTTCTATCCTTTTGAATATCTCATCTGCGACTGACCAAGTTGGCCCTCATCTTTTTCCATTTCGATCTATCATATATAGAAAGAAAAAGGGTTTTGATTTTAGAGACCCAGTTCTTCTCTTTTTCCCTCGATATG